>CALQJH020000117.1 GCA_943330835.2 Candidatus Kuenenia stuttgartensis | reverse complement strand
TGGCTGATTGGTTTTTTTGTAATGAATGCAGTTATGGGAACAACACTTTCATTTGTTTTTCAATTGGCGCATGTTGTAGAAAATACTGAATTTGAACATATTCCACTTGATACAACCAAACATATAGAAACTGCATGGGCCGAACACCAGGTTAAGACCACTTCAAATTTTGCTATGAAAAATAAAATAATTTCCTGGTTTGTGGGCGGATTGAATTTTCAAATTGAACATCATTTATTTCCTAAAGTCAGCCATGTTCATTATCCAGCAATCAGTAAAATTGTAGAAGAAAAGTGTAAAGAATTTAATTTGCCTTATAATCATTATCCAACTTTATTTAAGGCCGTGGCGTCTCATTTTAGAGTAATGAAGCAGTTGGGAAAAAAACCAGCTGATTTGGGCGTTGCAGCTTAATGTATTTAAGGCTTGTATTTTGCTTTTTCTAAAATCGTTTCTGGATTTGTTGACATCAATTCTATTAAGCTAACTGTTGCATTTTTACCCATGTATTTTTTTACAATCTGCCAGCCTACAAAAGCTCCAATATTACCCGGTGACTCCTCTCCCAACTCCTGTGTTTTCGGACTTTCCCCTATGTAGTTTTTAATCAAATTATTATCGATCGTTTGCAATAAATCATTTTGAATAAATAACTCCCAGATATTAGCTTCGTGCTTATAACAGTCTTTTAATTGCGTATCTGTGTATCCTATCAAAAGATGAGGAGCTGCGTCTGGTAGTAATTTACTGAGTAGGAACAATCGCTTCCCTTTTTCAATCATTTGTGTGGCAAGAGTTGCATCATCTTTTTTCTCCGGATACATGTCTAAAACTAAATTAGACATACAATTCACACTTATGGTATTGGGTTCGAATCTGTTTGTGATATAATCAGGATATGTTTCGTGAAGCCATGAAGAATTATAGAAGGAAGCTTTTGCTCCAAGGTGATGTTGTAAACCAATGACAAAAGCATCGTCTGTTAGAATATCTCCATAACCATCAAGCGGTCCGATGTAGGTAACGATTTGTTGTGGAGTATGATAATTTGGAAAGTAATATTTCAAATATTGTAATCCCTTTTTTATTTCGTTTTCATAAAAAGTAAAATCTGAAAATATTTTTTCAGCAGTGTCGTAAATATTTTTATATGATGCAATAAATCCATTTACATATTCCTTCGTAGTATCAGCACCCCATTTTGTATCAGCATTTAAAATAGTGCTAAGGAAATTTGGTCCAAATGCCGGATAGTGACTTAACACTTGAGAAAGTTGCTGCTGAAATTGATTGCTGTCTATAGCGAAAAGCTCTTTTTCAAACCTTTTGGTACTGATGTTTATGCTTATCTTAGATACATCAGGGTTATTACTGTTATTACAAGAAAAAAAAAGGAGTACGATCCCCAAACTTATTACTAAACGCATACAAATGATTTATCTTTACAACTGGATTTTTTCAATCAATTAAGTAAAGGTAAACCAAAGTAGTTTATTGTAATTCAGTTTACAATTATTGCAACACAAATGAAAATATTTCTGGCTCAACAAAATTATCATATCGGTAATTTTGAAAGCAACACATTAAAGATTATTCAGGCGATACAAGAAGCTAAGTCAAAGCGTGGCGATTTGATTGTATTTAGTGAACTCTGCATTTGCGGATATCCCCCAAGAGATTTCTTATACTTTAATGATTTTATTGAAAAATCTCTTCAAAGTATTGAGCGTATTAAAAAAGAGGCCAGTGGAATTGCCGTATTGATTGGAGCTCCTCAAAAGAATACCTCATCGAAAGGGAAAGGGTTGTACAATGCTGCCTATTTTTTAGCTGATGGTGATGTTCAACAAATTATTCATAAAACTTGTCTTCCAACTTATGATGTATTTGATGAAAACAGATATTTTGAACCGGCATCAAGCTGGAATGTCATAGACTATAAAGGCAAAAAAATTGCAGTAACAATTTGTGAAGATATTTGGAATTTAGGTCTTCATCCTTTGTACAATATTTGTCCAATGGATCAGTTGAAAAATCAACATCCCGATGTGATGATTAATTTGTCGGCATCTCCATTTGATTATACCCATGTTGAAGACAGGTTGGCGGTAATCAAGTCCAATGTCAATAAATACAAGATCCCACTTTTTTATTGCAATGCCATTGGAAGTCAAACAGAAATTGTGTTTGATGGCAATTCTTTAGTTTTTGATAAACATGCTAATCTCTGTGGAAAATTAAAATCTTTTGAAGAAGATCTACAGTCATTTACATTAACAAACGATGGGCTGATTGAAGAAGGGATACTAGAATCGACCTCAAACATTTCAGCAGCAGAACTGAATCCAGAAAAGATAAATCCAAGTTTGAATATTGAAAGTGTATACAATGCATTGGTGTTAGGCATAAAAGATTATTTCCATAAAATGGGTTTTACAAAAGCAATCATTGGAAGCAGTGGTGGAATCGACAGCGCTGTAACACTTGCGCTTGCTGTTGATGCATTAGGAAAAGAAAATGTGATGGCCGTTTTGATGCCTTCTCCCTATTCTAGTAATCATTCTGTTGATGATGCTGTAGCACTAAGTGAAAACTTGCAAAATCAATATCAAATCATTCCGATAAAAAATATCAATGATACTTTCCTGAAAGAATTGGAGGGGTTATTTACAGGCACATCATTTGGAATTGCAGAGGAAAATTTACAGAGCAGAACAAGAGGAAATTTGTTGATGGCCATTGCAAACAAATTCGGATATATTTTATTGAATACCTCCAACAAAAGTGAACTGGCTACAGGCTACGGAACATTATATGGAGATATGGCAGGTGGATTAGGCGTTTTAGGTGATTGCTACAAAATGCAAGTATATGAACTCGCCAAGTTTATCAATAGAAATGATATAGTTATTCCAATCAATATTATTACAAAAGAACCCAGTGCTGAATTAAGACCTGATCAAAAAGACAGCGATAGCTTACCAGAGTACACTATTTTGGATGATATCCTTTATCAATATATAGAGCAAACAAAGGGTCCTGACGAAATTAAAGCGTTGGGTTTTGAATGTGATTTAGTAGACAATATTTTGAAAATGGCGAACAGGAATGAATACAAACGAAATCAATTTTGCCCAATTATTCGCATCTCCCCAAAAGCTTTTGGAGTGGGAAGAAGAATGCCAATAGTTGGAAAATATCTTTCTTAAATTTACACATGCAGGTAACAGTTTATAAATCTACGGGTAGTTGGTATATCGTTAAAAATGAAACGGGCGAAACTTTTAAAGCGCGCATAAAAGGCAAGTTTAAAATCGAAAATATTACCTCAACTAATCCGATTGCTGTTGGAGATATTGTAAATATAGAAAATGAAGAAGATGCTGAAAGTATTGTCATTACTGAGATATTTAAACGTCATAATTACATCAACAGGGTTTCTCCGCATAACAAAAACCAACATCATATTGTTGCTTCCAATCTTGACCAATCGCTTTTGTTTGCAACGATAAAAGATCCTAAAACTTCACTTGGCTTTATAGATCGTTTTCTAATTACTGCTGAAGCCTATCATGTACCGGCGATAATTGTATTCAATAAGATTGATCTTTTATTAGAAAAAGATGTTGCACATTTGGAAACAATCAAAAAAATGTATGAAGACATTGGGTATGTTGTAAAAGCCATTAGCCTGGAGCATCAAAAAGGGTTGACGGAAATAAATGAGTTACTTCAACATAAAACCACGTTACTTTCCGGACATTCTGGAGTTGGAAAATCAACATTTATAAATTATTTATTCCCTGATTTTAAGTTAAAAACACAGGACGTCAGCAGTTGGAGTGGAAAAGGATTACATACCACAACATTTGCAGAGATGTTTGATTTGCCAATTGGTGGTAGAGTTATTGATACGCCAGGAATCAGAGAGCTGGGGTTAGTAGATATTGAAAAAGAAGAGCTTTCTCAATATTATCCAGAAATGCGGGCCTTGATAAATACTTGTCAATTTAATAATTGTATGCACATTAATGAGCCAGGATGTGCTATTAAAAAGGCCGTAAATGATGGCAGCATTTGCACAGAAAGGTATTATAGCTATCTTAATATTCTTGAAACTATAGAGCGGAAGTCGTATTGAAGCTATAGATTAATAAAAACTTTTCCTTCCTTTATATTTTGAATTGCTGCTTGCTTTTATCGCTTTCGGATCTCCTGCTGCAATTTTCTCTGCACCAATAGCAGCGCCACTTGTAGGGCATCCTGTTTTTTGACTTCTTTTAAAAAGAGAACAACT
>CALQJH020000116.1 GCA_943330835.2 Candidatus Kuenenia stuttgartensis | reverse complement strand
GAAAAGTCAGCTGCAAAGCAATAAAGAAAAAATCCGGGTGCTGTATTTTAATTGATTCTATTTCATGCAAAAAATCATGTGTAAGTTTATCTGGAGGCTGAAGAAATAATTCAACACCATCATAACCTGCATTGACGACTTTGGATATAAACTCTTTTGGTGTATAATGATCGCTGCCCCAATATGGACAACCGTATTTTAGTTGCATGCGTTAGTATAATTTATAAAATTTAATTAAACCCTTTCAAGAGTGACATATCTCTTTGCAACCAATTTTCTTTAGGGTAATTTGCATTTTTATCTATAGTATGTAGTGCATAGGCCTGTCTTGACTTTCCGCTTGTATTTGGCAAACTATAATGAGGCAGTAATCCATCTAATACAATGCATGTTCCCTTTTTTACTTCTAAAGGAATCATGCCATCCATCGTATATGGTTCATCGCTCAAATGTTGCATTTCAGTTCCACCACCATCTTTTTTCTTAAACCAAGAGCGCAAAGGTGTTTGATGACCACCTGGCTTTGCCCAAAGACAACCATTCTCTATTGTGGCATCTTCCAACGCAAACCATAGACCTACACAGCTTTTGGGCTCTGTATATAAAAACGAAGCGTCTTGATGTACATCTACAACGCCACCGATTTTAGCATGTTTCAAAATCAACATACTTTGTATAATTACATGATCATTCATACCTAGTTCATGTGCAAGTGTTTTTAATTGCGAAGATCTGGAGAAGGCATTAAATACAGGATCAAGATCATGAAGCGCATGTCCAACTTTATTCAGAGAATGAAATAAATCTGTTTTCAATTTACCTGCATCATCAAAGGCATCTTTTTCAAAAAAGAAAGAAATGTTGTCACCGGAATTCATGAAGTAATCATCTGTTGTTTTAGCCTGCTCTGTTGTTTGAAAAACAGAAGGGTGTCCTTCAAAATTGAAGCCATTCGCCAACTCCTCTCCTCTTTGCATTACAGCATCGCAGGATTCAGGAGAATTAAAGTTTTCTAAAATCAAATAGCCCTGGGACTGGAATAATTCTTTATTGTTCATGTCTAAATATTTATTTTTTATAGTCAGCTGTAAACTTATGATTGAAATTCTCGTTGATACGAGCTTTCTATAGCGAATATTATATCAAAATAAGTTTACTCAAAACATCAATTGACGGCTAAAGATAATTTTTTCGTTCGGAAATAATAAAAAGAATTAAAGATTTATAGAATCTATTTGCGGATTTACGAAAACCTATTTAGTACATTAATCAGCAAAAACGAAAAGCTAAGCCGTAAATCTAAAGAAAAACCAAACATTAGAATCATCTTGATTTTTGTCATGATTGAATGCATTGGTCATTATTGTTATCGAACACGATCAAACCTACTTTCACTTTAGTAAAGTAAAAATGGGGTTATGACATTGTTGAAGATATTAATTTTGTTGGGGTGTTATTTTTTGTCCATCTATACTACAGCTCAGGTTGCAGATTTCTCCTTTCAAAACATAAGTACTCAAATTTGTTTGCCTACAACTTATCAATTTACAGCTTCATCAAGTGTCCATCCTGTTGGGTATCTATGGGATTTTGGAAATGGGAATAAAAGCAACAGTGCTAATCCAACAACAACATATTATTCAGCCGGTAATTTTAGAGTAAGTTTAATTGTGGTGTATGAAAACTCCACAACGAAAATTATTAAAAACATTATTGTTACGCCTTCAATAACAGCATCATTTTTGACAGACAAAGATACCCTTTGCGCTCCTGGCTTGGTTCATTTTTCGGCTAACCAAATGAGTGGTGTTCTAAATTATGAGTGGGACTTTGGCGATTCTACAAATAATATAACAACAACATTCCCATCAACAGATCATTACTTTTCAAAGTATGGAATATTTGATGTTATGCTACAAGTTACCGGAGCAAATGGATGTACAACATACAGCCATCAATGGATACATGTAATTAAACCAGAAATATCCGGCAATGTTTCTTCAAAAAATGGTTGCATCCCAGCCATTATAAATTTTAACACTTTTGTAAAAAGCCATAGCAACAATGCCACTTTAAATTATGAGTGGGACTTTGGAGATGGAAGCCTTGCTGATATTGCTTCCAATCAAATAAGTCACCAATATATAAATACAGGAGTGTTTGTTCCACAATTAATGATAACTACCGGCATGGGATGTACGAGTACTTTCATTTTTGATTCCCTCAAATTCGGAATCCCTCCGAATGGAATAAAAAGCTATACTTCTGATACGATTTTCTGTGGATCAGAAAAGCCATTTTTTATTGCTAAAGCGACACTTGCTAATGAATACAAATGGTCTTTTGCAGGCACAATAATTACTACAAAAGACACTATTGTCGGGCATAAATTCAACTCTTTGGGAAAAAAGTTAATTACGGTATCACCAGTTTTTAATGGCTGTAAAGGATTGCCTGACTCCTTCTATGTACAAGTAATTGGTGTTATTGCTAAGTATAAATATTTCAATACTTGTGCAGATAAAAAAACTTTTACGCTAAGCAATTTGAGCCTGGGAAACATCTCTCATTTTTTATGGTCGTTTGGTGATGGAGAGCTTTCCAATCAAATTACAAGAGTGCAGCATACTTACCCTGTACCAGGTCTTTTTAATGCAACATTAATCATCGATGACACGTCAACTCATTGTATCGATTCTTTTTCAAATACCATTGAAACGGCTGTACCCTATTTGTATAATACAGACCAATCCATTTGTATAAACACTTTCAGCACATTCCGCATTTTGAATAATTATAAAAATACCAATTCAAACCACTATTGGTATGTGCTTGGAAATTTAATTCCAAATAAACGAGATTCGTCAATATCAGTTCTCGCAGACAGTACAGGAATATTCCCCAATAAAGTAATTATAAAAAGAGGTGTTGCTTACTGCCAGGACACCCTTCTGTTAAACCATTTAATAAAAGTCAGAGGGCCAGAAATCACATTTTCTATGCCTGAAAATATTTGTCTGCAAGACTCCATGTATATTATCAATGGCTCACATCCATTCCAAAATACGGACACTATAAAAATATGGCAATGGGATTTTGGTGTCATAAATAACCAACAAAATATTTACCAGCCAAATGCATTCCTCTATTCAATACCCAAAAACTATATTATTAAATTAAAGGCAATAGATAAAAACGGTTGCCAGGATTCACTTGTTAAGAAAGTAAATGTGCACCCTATGCCATTTTTATGGATCATTCCAAGAAAAGACACTTTATGTCAAAGACAAACCATACAAATTATTGGATACACCAGTGACAGTATCTATTGGAAACCCGTTCCTAATACTATTTTTTGTTTACACTGTGATACCATAAACTTTACTCCGGCAAAAACTTCAAATTTATTTGCAACATCAATAAATTCATTTAATTGTATGGTTAACGATAGTATTCACTTGCAAGTAATCATGCAATTTGATGCGGAGTTAATCAATAAGGATACGGCACTTTGTGCAAATAATAAATTACAATTGGAAGTAACTCCTACGAATAAAATAATTCAATGGACACCAATTACCCATCTCAATAATTCAAAAATTTACAACCCAATAGCAACAGTTAATAAAAGCATTTCTTACATAGTATTATTAAGTGATTCTTCAGGTTGTTTTAGCAGTGAAGATTCTGTTAACATAAAAATAAAAACAAGCCCACAGGTCAATGCTGGAAATAACCAGACGATTGCTTATCATTCCACTTTTACACTTTGTCCAACTTTTAGTAGCAATGTCATTAAATGGTTGTGGGCACCTGCCACTGGATTAGATTGTGACACTTGTTTATTTCCTATGGGTATTTTAGAAAAAACTTCTACTTATTATTTGACAGCAATATCCGATAGTGGTTGTATAGCTAAAGACCAGGTGACTATACATTTACTATGCAATGAGGCAAACATTTTTTTACCTGGTGCATTTACACCAAACGGTGACAACTTAAATGATTTATACCGGCCAATCGCAAGAGGGGATCAGACCGTAATAAGGTTTGCTATTTATAATAAATTCGGACAGCTTGTATATGAAAAAAGAAATTCCAATGACCAAACTTTAGGCTGGGATGGAAAATTTCAAGGAAAAGATCAAGAAGCATCAGCATATGTATATAGAATTGAGGCAACTTGTGAGAATGGAGATAAAATCATCAAGACTGGAAGCTTTTTACTCCTGAGATGATTTGAATAATTAAATAATTGAAGATTACTTATGCGTTTTATAAGGATGGAGAGTCTATTTAT
>CALQJH020000115.1 GCA_943330835.2 Candidatus Kuenenia stuttgartensis | reverse complement strand
CAATTTTTGGCTCATGCCTTTACTGAGGTCTTCTACTTTTTTATTCCACCAGCTTTCCATTTCTAGTCTTTCAAACCATTGTTTGATATTTCTCATTGCATCAACCTTACTCATTCCTTTTAACTGGGCCAGATATACAGCTTGCTCACCAATTTTCATTTTTTTATACAAACCTCTTTCTTCCGGCATATAGCCAATATTAACGCTGTCATTGAAGGGATCAAATTTTCTTCCGTCAAATAAAATGTTTCCACTATCAGGATAAAAAATTCCCGTAATCATTCTGATTAAAGTGGTTTTGCCCGCGCCATTTGGACCAAGCAATCCGAAAATACTGCCTTTCTCAATATCAAAACTGATATCATCAACGGCCTTTTGTGTGGCGAAATATTTTTTGAGTGATTGTATTTCAATAAGATTCATTGCAAAAAATTAAGTGCTGTAAATATAACGACATTTCAAATCTTCCATTCAAAAGGAGGTTCTGGTAGTTTTGTCTAAATAATAGTCAAATGGCATGTTCAGTAGCCGAAAAAAATAACCTATTTATTTTCTTTCGCGCTAGTAAGGGCTGATTAAATTGTATTAATATATTTTATTATGAGATAGTTTGGGCAAATAAAAATCCCCCGGTTTGTAATCGGGGGACTAAGTAAGTTTTGGTAAATCTTTCTCTTATGTATACTAAGACAACCAGTTATTTAAAATAGTTGCACCAGTCTGTAAAATTATTTTTTTCAGTGCATTTTCTTTGGTTTCATTAATGGATTAAGAAGTAAATTGCACCTATATTTTAATGTTATGTGGAGTATTTGTAAAAAGGAATTCGCTCATTTTTTCGGAAATCTTACCGGAATTATCGCAATTGTCCTGTTTCTACTGATTAATGGCGTATTTCTCTTTGTGCTGCAGGATAGCAGTATTTTAGATTATGGCTATGCAAATCTTGATAAATTATTCGATTTATCCCCTTGGATACTCCTGTTTCTGGTTCCTGCTATTACTATGCGTTCTTTTTCTGATGAGTTTAAAGCTGGGACTTATGAAATTCTGGCAACAAAGCCGCTTACATCCAGACAAATCATCCTCGGAAAGTATTTTTCAGTATTGCTCATCCTATTATTAGCACTTTTACCAACTATTATTTATGTGTTTACCATCAAATCGCTAAGTGCCACTGGGAATATTGATGCAGGGGGTATTTTAGGAAGTTATATCGGATTGATTTTTTTAAGCGCCGTTTTTGCGGCAATAGGCATTTGTTGCAGCAGTTTAACACCCAACGCAGTTGTTGCTTTTCTGGTAAGCGCTTTTTCCTGTCTGGTTTTGTATTTTGGTTTTAATGCCTTGAGTAAATTATCCGTATTTCAAGGCTCAGCAGATTATTATATAGAAATGCTCGGTATAGACTTCCATTATAGAAGTATGAGTAGAGGCGTTTTAGATACCAGAGATCTGATGTATTTTTTAAGTGTCATTTATCTTTTTCTTTTTATCACCCAAAAAAAATTGAGCAAAAAAAAGTAATGCGCATTGTTAAAAAAATATTTCGTGGTAGCTTAGGCACTTTCTTGATGTTACTTATTTTATTTGTCATCAATTTTATGGCATCATTGTACCATACACGGATTGATTTTACAAGTGAAAAAAGATTCACCTTAAGTAAAACAACAAAATTTTTATTAGAGAATGTTGATGATAAAATTACCATTGACGTATTCCTAAAAGGAAATTATCCAAGCGGGTTTAAAAAATTAGCTTCAAGCACTGAAGATTTATTAAGAGAATTTCAAGGGGTTGTAGGTAATAAAATTCAGTATCATTTTATTTCTCCTAATGATAAAGTGGAAGGAAGGGAAATTGCTTATAGTGATACTTTGTCAGCAATGGGTTTATTCCCAATCAATTTAACTGCGCAAGTAAAAGATGGACAGGAGCAACAAAACGTTTATCCATTCGCGTTGGTTCATTATAAAGAGCGGACACTTCCGGTAGAACTCTATAAAGGCAAGACGCCACTTATTAGTTTCCAGGAATTAAACAACGCGGAAGCCATGCTTGAATTCAATTTTGCGAATGCCATTGCAAAAATTAAACAAGAACAAAAAATAAAAATAGGATATGCTATTGGAAATGGAGAGCCAATGGGCTACAATGTTTATGATCTTGCTGAAGTAGTATTGAAGCCTAACTATAATTTATCTCTTGTAAATATTGATGTTCAAAATTTCATCCCTTCCGACTTTAAAGCCCTGTTAATAGTGAAGCCTACACTTGCCTTTACAGAACAGGAAAAATTAAAATTGGATCAGTACGTCATGCAGGGCGGAAAAATATTGTTTTTTATTGACGAGCTGAATGCAGAAATGGATAGTCTCAAAATAAAAAATGAAGTGGTGGCTTATGATAGAGAATTAAATTTGAAAGATCTTTTATTCAGATATGGCGTACGTATCAATACTAATTTGGTTATGGATTTGCAATGTGATTATCTTCCTTTCGATGTTAATGGAAATGGACAGTTTGAATTTTTGCCATGGAATTATTTTCCTGTTTTGGAATCTTCCAATAATCATCCGATTAATAAAAACCTTGGCTTCGTTTCTGGCCGATTTACAAACTCATTGGATACTATTGAGGTTGAAGGAATCAAAAAAACTATTTTATTACAGACGTCCGTTAATTCAAGAATCATCGCTACGCCTGCCCTAATAAGTGGTAAAGAAAACAGCACCGCTCCTGAAGATGAAAAATTTAAAAAAGCAAATATACCTGTCGCTGTATTGCTCGAAGGTAAATTTAAATCCTTTTTTGCAAACAGACTTTCAAACGAAATGAAAGATTCTCTTCAAAAAAGCGGATTAACTTTTTCACCTGTTTGTATTGATGATAATAAAATGATTGTGGTTGGAGATGGAGATATGGTCATGAATGAAATGGCTAAAGGGAACCAGCCTTTATCAATGGGGATGAATGCTTTTACTTTTGGATCACAACGTCAATTTCCATTTGCCAACAAAGATTTCTTATTAAATGCATTAGATTATTTGATAGACGAAAACGGCCTCAGTGAAGCGAAAGGGAAAGAATATGTAGCGCGGTTATTGGACAATAAGAAGGTGAATGATGAGAAGTTTTATTGGCAGGTGCTGAATATTTTACTGCCAATAATTGCATTAGTATTGTTCGCTATAATTTTTTCTTGGAGTAGAAAAAGAAAGTATACTTCTTAGGCTCAAAAAATGGAAATAACCAAAGTCACATATCTTGTATTTGCACTGGTTATTGCAGTGGCATTGGCGTTAGACCTGGGCTTGCTAAGTAAAAAAAATACGGTTATTACCATCAAAAAAGCATTATTCCAAACCTTATTTTGGGTAACTCTTGCTATAGGGTTTTTTGTTTTCTTATGGTTTGAACAAGATCGCAAACATGCATTGGAGTATCTAAGTGCCTATGTTATGGAATGGAGTTTAAGCATCGATAACATCTTTGTTTTTATCATTATTTTCTCAGCTTTTAAAGTCCGTGAAAAATTTTATGGCAGGGTTTTACTTATTGGGATATTAATGGCAATCGTTTTCAGAATTATTTTTATTACAATCGGTGTCGCATTGGTGGATCAATTCAGTTGGATACTTTATTTGTTTGCGATTTTTCTCTTGTATACTGGCTATAAAATGTTTACATCTACTGAAGAGGAAGAGTTTGATCCTCAGGAATCTAAAGTCTATAAGTTTTTAAGGCGCTTTTTGCCGATAGCGAATCATGATGGTAATGGTAAGTTTATTGTTAAAGCAAATGGACGCCCTGTTTATACTAGTCTTTTTGTGGTGGTTATTTTATTGGCTACCATAGATGTTGTTTTTGCATTGGATTCTATCCCTGCTGTAATGGGTATTTCAAGAGATAAACTCATAATATATACGTCTAATACCTTCGCCGTATTGGGTTTAAGAAGTTTGTTTTTTTTATTAAGAGGCGCTGTTTCTAAATTTGATTATTTGCAACAGGGGATTGCGATTGTATTGGTTTTCATTGGTGTAAAAATGCTCACGGAAAAATGGATTAATCTGTATATTGATAAAGAATCACAAGTACTATTGTCATTATTGGTAATTTTAGCCTGTATTGCAGGATCGATTGTATATTCAGTTTATCACCAAAAGAAAGGTACTCCGAAAGACATTCAATAATTATTTAAAGAATATAATTTGTATAGCTACAGTATTTCAAATATTTCAAACATCGTTCATGCAAAAATTTTGCAACAGAAAAATGATGGTGCTATTGAGCATATT
>CALQJH020000114.1 GCA_943330835.2 Candidatus Kuenenia stuttgartensis | reverse complement strand
TTTTACATAAAAAATAAATGAAGAGAATTTTTCCTGTCATAGCGGTAATGATTTCCCTTTCCCTTTTAGGGTTGATTTATTTTCAAGTACTTTGGTTGACAACAGCCAGAGAAACTAAAGAGAAGCAACTTCGTGAGAATATATTTCTTGCCTCCACAGAAGCAGCAGAGAATCTAATGGAGGACTATAATAGATTTTTATCGTTGAATAAAAACTCCAATCAGTTTTTTACGAGTGACAAAATGAAGCTGGAGATTATCAGGCCATCCGTTATTCAGCGATATTCCAAAGATGAGATTGCTTCCGTCATCAGAAAATCAATGGACAAACATTTTTTGGAGGGCATTTATTTTGAATTTGCGGTTTCTGATAATAGTATCACCGGAGATCAGGTACAGAGTGATAATTTTATGAAATATTTTCTGGATTCTCTTCACAATACCAACTTTGCCATTCCTTTAGAATCCCCTCCTGGAAGCGATTTTGAGAACCTTACGAAGGAAGAATTCTTGGTTATTATCATTCCAAATCAAAATACAATTGTTTATAAAGAAATATCCTGGTTTATCGCCGGCACCATATTATTTACCTTGATTATTATTACTGCTTTTTTTCTCACGATTCGTGCATTAATCAAACAAAAAAAACTGAGTGAAATCAAATCTGATTTCATCAATAATATGACTCACGAGTTTAAAACGCCCATCGCAACCATTTCACTTGCCGTTGATGCTTTAAGAAATGAGAAAGTTATTGCTGACAAAGAAAAGTCGGCTTATTTTACCAATATCATCAAAGATGAAAACATCAGAATGAATAAGCAGGTAGAAATTATTCTACAGGCATCATTATTGGATAAAAATGAGATTCAATTGAACCTCCAAAAAGTATCAGCGCAAGAGTTAATTAATCGTGCCATTCACAATATAAAATTATCATTGGAGGAAAAGAATGGTCGTATCGAGATGGCGTATAAAGCAAGCGAGGATTGGATTATGGCTGACGAAATACATTTTGTAAATCTGATTAATAATTTGCTTGATAATGCAATGAAATATTCAAAAGAAACCGATTTGCTGATTAAAGCATGCACAGAAAATAAGGGGCAAGATCTTATCATAAAAATCCAGGACAACGGCATTGGAATGAATAAAGATACCTTAAGCAGAATATTTGAGAAATTTTACAGAGCTCATACCGGGAATATTCACAATGTAAAAGGTTTTGGTTTAGGCCTCAGTTACGTAAAAACAATGGTTGAGGCTCATAAAGGAACGATTTCTGCAGAAAGCACTTTGGGAAAAGGGACTACTTTTATTATTACTATTCCGTTTGTGGGCGGATCGAGTTCATCCAAATAACCCGTACCATCAAGCTGTCCAGCCTTTCCGACCATCTTATCCACACTTATCCACATCAATTCACATTAGTTGGTTAAAAAACATCATAAATAAGGGCTAAAACCCTTTATAGTCATGATTATACTCATTTGTGGATAAAAAACTATTGCCTATTTGGTGTTACAAAGTGGGAAAAAGTGTTAATTTGTGTTGATTATTAGAAAAACAACCCAAAAAAAACCAAATGATAAGTTTCATAGGCGAATATGAATCTACAATTGATACGAAAGGCCGCTTCCTTTTGCCTTCAGGATTTAAAAAACAAATCCCGGAGACAGCGACTGCATCTTTTGTATTGAACAGGGGTTTTGAAAAATGTCTCACCCTTTATCCTATCCAAAGTTGGCAACCACTTTTTGAAGAAATCAGCCAATTAAACGATTTCGATCCCAAAGTTAGAGAGTTCAGACGTTATTTTTTAAATGGAGCCACTCAAATTGAATTTGATAGTGCAGGGAGATTGTTATTACCTAAGAATTTAATGGATTACGCCGGCTTAGGTAAGGATATTGTTTTGGTGTCAGCTGTAAATAAAATTGAAATCTGGGATAATATAAAATACCAACAGTTCTTTGACTCAATGTCACCAGAGACATTTAGCAATTTAGCAAATGAAGTCATGAATAGGAAAAATGATAAGTTGAATAGTTGATTATGATGTCGAAAGAAAACAGCACCTCTGAAAACGAGGCTTCAACAGAATCGACAAATGGTTATCATATTCCAGTCATGCTTCATGAATGTATAGAAGGATTGAAAATTGTTCCCGATGGCATTTATGTGGATTGCACATTTGGTGGTGGCGGGCATAGTAAAGAAATCCTCAAACATTTAGGTCCAAAAGGAAAGCTATTTGTATTTGATCAGGATGCTGATGCAAGTAGAAATGTTCCCAATGACGACCGTGTTTTTTTTATTCAACAAAACTTCAGGCATTTGCAAAAGTTTTTGAGAGTAAATAAAATTAACGCAGTTGATGGCATCTTAGCTGACCTCGGGGTGTCAAGTCACCAGTTTGATGAGCCAGCACGAGGCTTTTCGATACGATTTGATGCAGACTTGGATATGCGTATGGATAGCAGACAGCCAATAACTGCTGCTAAAATCCTGGAGAGCTATTCAGAGAAACAACTGCATTTGATTTTTGAAAAATATGGAGAAGTAACCAATGCAAAGACACTGGCTAAAACCATTGTTGCGAAAAGAAGTATAGCGCCGATTAAAACAATTAACCAGTTTAAACAAGCTATTCAGCAAATTGTAAAGGGTAACCCTAATAAATATCATGCAAAAGTATTTCAGGCATTACGCATTACCGTTAATGATGAGATGACGTCACTAAAGGAAATGCTTGAACAGTCTATTGGATTGTTAAAGCCAGGAGGAAGAATCGCCATAATAACATTTCATTCTCTGGAAGATAGAATTGTAAAGAATTTTTTCAGAAATGGTTCAATTGAAGAAGTAGAAGCTGATGATGTTTTTGGAACCAGGCCAAATAGTCAATTGGAGATTATATCAAAAAAGCCAATTGTAGCAACAGATCAAGAAACAAAAAGTAATTCAAGGTCAAGAAGCGCAAAGCTTCGGATTGCAGAAAAAAAATAAGCGTTCATTAATGAAACAAGAAAATAAAATAGCTGAGCCATCTTTAAAAGGGAAATCCGATTTCAAGAAATATTTTAATTATCGCACTATAGTTGAAAATATTCCCTTTATTCTTTTTTTATCACTCATAGCAATTGGTTATATATATAATGGACATTATGCGGATAAGTTGATTAGAAAAACAACCGCATCAGAAAAAAATGTAAAGGAATTAGAATACGAATACAAGACGATTAAAAGTGAAGTGATTTATAGGAGTAAGCCCAGTGAAATTGTAAAAGCAGTAGCGCCCTTGGGGCTGAAGGAATTAAAAGAACCTCCAACGATCATTGAGGTTGGTGATTCATCAGAACAAAAATAAAAAGGGTTAAAAATTATTATAAAAAGTAAAAAAACGTTTTTTTTTGGAAATCAAAAAAGACATATTGTGGAGAGTTTATTTATGCTTCTTAGGCATAATACTTTTAGCACTATTAGTATTAGGCAAAGCATTTTATATTCAAAGAGTTGAAGGAAGTTACTGGAAAAGCATGGGCGATAGTCTTCATTTGAAATATATGCCCATTAACGCGGAGAGGGGTACGATTTATAGTGAAGATGGAAGTATTCTCAGTACATCTGTTCCGATTTATGATGTCTATGTTGATTTTGGCGCTGGTGGTTTAAGAGAAAAAGGCGGGTACCGATTTAAAGACAATGTAGATTCTTTGAGTTTGTGTTTAGCCAATTTCTTCCAGGACAAGACGCAAGCAGATTATAAAAATCAATTAGAACTGGCGTATAAAAATACAGAGCGTTATTATCTGTTGAAAAGAAAAATATCTTTTGAAGAGTTAAAAGAATTACGCAGTTTTCCTTTGGTAAGATTAGGCAGAAACAAAAGCGGCTTTATTTATGATATTCGTGATAAAAGAATTAACCCCTATGTATTATTAGCCAATAGAACTATTGGACTTTCCAGGAAGGATTCATCAAAAAACGTTGGTCTTGAAAAAACTTATGATTATTTATTAAGAGGAACTTCAGGCCAACGATTGATGAGATATACAGCTGGATCGTACATGCCTGTTGAAGGAGCAGAGGTAGATCCCGTTAATGGCAAAGATATCATCACCACCTTAGATACTTATATACAGGATGTTGCAGAAAATGAGTTAATGGATATGATGGTGAATAATAAATCTCAACATGGAACTGTTATTGTAATGGAAACTGCAACGGGTAAAATAAAGGCAATAGCTAATCTCGGAATACAACCGGACAGCAGTTTCACAGAAGATTTGAATTATGGAA
>CALQJH020000113.1 GCA_943330835.2 Candidatus Kuenenia stuttgartensis | reverse complement strand
GATTGCAGAAACTATTCAGGCAGAAGTAGGGGTAAATAAGCCGCATAAGGACTGGATCAAATCATTGAGAAAAAAGTGTGATGAAACCGGCGCATTATTAATTCTTGATGAGATACAATGTGGCTTTGGTAGAAATGGAACACTCTGGGCTTTTGAACAATTTGATATCACTCCTGATATTTTGTTGCTAGGTAAAGCGCTGGGTGGAGGAATGCCTTTAGGCGCATTTATTTCTGATAAAAAAATAATGGATTCCTTTACCAACAATCCTGTATTAGGGCATATCAATACTTTTGGAGGGCATCCTGTTTCATGTGCTGCCGGCATGGTTGGAATGGAAGTTTTGCTCGAAGAAAAAATTATTGACCATGTGGAATCTAAGAGAAAATTGTTTTTATCATCATTGATTCACCCTTTAATTAAAAATATTAATAGTGTGGGATTAATGATTGCCGTTGAATTTGATAGTTTTGAAACAAATAAAAAAGTAATAGACCTGCTGATTGAAAAAGGCGTTTTCACAGATTGGTTCTTATTTGCACCTCATGCATTGAGAATTGCTCCGCCATTAAATATCAGCGATGGTGAAATTGAAGCATCTTGCAAAATTATATTGCAAGTTTTAGATGGGGTTAGTTGATTTGGTGATTTATAAAACCTTAGCGTTAAACTTTGTGCCTTTGCGTCTTTGTGGCAAAATATAGTTTGATTAGTTGAAAGGTTGATCGGTTCATTGTTCTCTGCGAAACTCATTTTCTCTTGTTCTTTGTGTTTTTATTTTAACCGCTGAGAAAGAAGGCCGCTGAGGAACGCTTTGTATTTCATTTGGAAATTTGCTATAGGAGTTTTGAATGATCTCAACATTTAACCTTAAAAATCCAACCCCAAAGAAATATATTGTACCGGTCTTCCTTTAAAGAAAACCTCCATTGGCCAGCTGATATCGTATTTCACAAAATAGCCAAACAAAGAACTCCTTGCACCAAATCCATATCCTCCAAGAAATGGGCCTAGGCCTTTAGGAATAGTGCTTTCTCCAATCACATTAGTATTTACAGGGCGCTTCATGTTTTTATAACTTCCATTCCAAGCGGTACCCATGTCTACAAATTGAGTGATTTGAAAATCATTTAAAAAGGCGTTGCTTACGGTTCTGTTGAAAAAAGTAGAGATAACAGGCAATCTGAATTCACTGTTAATTACAAATGCATTATTTCCGTTAGCTGCATTTTGAATATAGCCCCTAAGGTTAACCGCTAGTCCTTGAAATGCATAATTGCCATCAGCTGCCGGTGTGTTTGATGAATTAAAATAGCGTTCTCTTGTACTGCCTGGAACTTGATTATTGCCCAGCATGAGCCAGCCGTCTACACCTCCCAGATAGTAAATGAATTTTTGATTGCCCCAGCTAAAATCTCCTGCAGCACGACCAGCCCAAATGAAATTCTTATAAATAGGGTAGTAATATCTCGCATCAAATCCGAAATTAAAAGTGGTGGGTCCAAGTCCTGTTTTTAAATTGCTAACCTGTCGATTCCAATCGATGTATGCTTTGTATCGTAAGCCATTCCAGGTATTGGTGGCTTTATTTAAGCAATTATCATGAACATATTCAAGATGCGTTACAGAATATAGTGTTTTATCATCTTCAGCTAAAGCGCTGAATTGATCTATTGATGCAACTGATAATTTATCAGACCTGATGCCAGTTGTTAATCTGATACTTTTTACTACATCAAAAGGGTAAGAAATATTTGCCTGATAAATATTGGTAAATAATTTTGCAGGGTAAGGACCAGGACCGTATGGATTTCCGTTTTGATCAATCAATTCTGCGCTGGTTCCTAATGCATTGCGATAATAAGTAAAACCCCAGTCCAGTCTTCTTTTATAGTTTTGATAACTAACCAGCCACTCATTGTCTTTTAAATTTGTCCCTATTTTAAATCCACCTGTAATTCTTTTGTCTTCCATTAAATCTGATGTGCCTAAAGTAATCAATCCATTTAATGGCGTATTACTGCTTAGCATAATTGGCCCGTAACCTCCACCGTAAGGTTGATATTTATTAAATAAAACAGTGCTGTTAAAAGCTGCAGATCCAAAATCACCTGAGAATTTGAGTGGTTTGTATTTGTATAATTTTGCGCGGTAAAGCACATTGTCTGTTGTGTTTACAGGAGTGCTTTTTACCGTATTTCCAACAGCAGTAGAATCTTTTTTATCGGCACCAAACTCAGATTGAAATAATTCTTCTTTATTGGCAGGAATTGTATTATTTGTTGCAGGTGTTACCGTTGTAAGTTTGCTTTCCCTTCTTAACTTTTTGCCAAACTCAGTTGGTTGCGCAGTGATGTTTCTTTTGTTCAACGTAATTTCATCCACCTTTAATTTGTATAAATTCTTTTGATTACCATCACGTGTTACTTCACTCAGCATTCTTTCGTCTCCTGCAGATCTTGTTTCGGCAAGATTAGTTTGATAATTGGTTAATGGAAAGCTATAGGAAGAATCTGCGGACATTGTAACGATTGCAACCGAATCAACTTGATCTTTCTTTTGTGCACGAAGCGTACTGTCGATTTCTTTTTGAGACGGGTTTCTCAAAATGTCTTCACCAACTAACACTAACGTATCAACGCCCAATTTCTTTGTAGTAAAAAAACCTGCATAACGATTTGCAATGCCATTTTCATCACTTACAAAGGTAAAATGGTTGACATTATATTGAGCTGGATATCTTGCATTGCCATATTTCAAATCGGTAAGTTGCGTAATTTGATTCAGTTCTGGCTTGTCACCAAAGTTGGTAATCATAAAGATATTGAAGCGCTTGTCAGACGGCAAAACGGTATCTGATGTATTTGCTGATGCAGATGGTCTGTTACTTGCAAAAAGAATTCCAGTTTTATTTGGAAAGGTTACAAAGGATGCATCCAAATTATCATAAACGTCATTGGTAATTTGCTTTGTTTTTTCTTTTTCAAGATCGAGGGTATAAATATCTGTATGTCCATTTTTTACAGCTGAAACTAATAAAGTGCGGCTATCCAGCATGTACTTCACATCTTGTATCTGGTCAAATTTATCTGTAAGGTCAATTTGATATTGTTTGAAATCTTTAATCACATCGTAAACGAATAATTTCAATCTCCCATCTTCTGCATAAACTACGGAAATCCTCGTTCCTTTTGGATCCCAGGCCATCATGGGGTAATTGGGATTCATTTGATTTTCAAAAGTTCTTACACCGTATTTTATTAAAGTTTTGTTTTCATAATCATCATTCAGGATTACTCGTACAATTCCTTTTTTAAATTGAGTGACTACATAAGAATTGTTTTTCTTGTTAGGATTAACATTAAACCTGTAATAATTTAATCTTGGACTGATATCAAATCCATCAATGAAATTTCCCTTCGGGTAGGCCTTCCTGCGAGTAATATCCTGGGAATATTTATCATCCTGGTATTCCATGAATTCAGCCGTGAGGGCTTTGAATTTTTTATTGGTAATTTGTAAACTTGCCTTGTTCAAATTTTTATAAGTCCTGGCCAGGTATAGGAAATAAGTCACATTTTCCTTCTTGTATTTTTCTTCAATAAAATACCAAAAAGCATGGCCGGTTAACAAAGGCTTTTCAAAACTTAGTTTAGAAAATTTCGAATAGTTACCGCTAAGGATTTCGCTTTTTAATTCATCATCCAAATTGGTATTCCAATGTTCTCCAAGATATGCAGTGTAACCATCGGTGAGCCATTTAGGTAAGTCAAGTAATGCTTGATTACTGGCTACTTCGCCAATGTCATCGCCAAACAACACATTTTTTGTAATAACATCTGCAATCCCTTCACGTACCTGGTTTTTCAAATGCTCATGATTGCCATCAAAATAAACCAGCATTTTATTGTTGACCAATTTTGTATTGCCATCTGCATTTAAAAAATCAGATTGAAGTCCAATATTTGTTTGTTGATAATCAGTATAATTATTATATAAAATAATATTCGCTCTGCGTTGAAGACTATATTCCGCTTCGGCTTCAATCCCTGGCAATTCTTTTTCTGCCAGTTGAAGGGCATATTTTGCTAATTCCTGTCCATTTGCATAAAAGTAAACATTGAAGTTTTCAGTTTGATAATATTGCCATTTCAGTTTTTTAAACTGTACCCAGTTTTTACCAAACGTAACAGCGTTTACCTGAGCAAAAATATTTGTAGTAGTGAAAGAGATTAAAAAGAGAATCTTAAGAAGGAATTGGATTATCACTTAAGAGCCAAGAAATCGCTGGAGGCGAAAGAGCGTATG
>CALQJH020000112.1 GCA_943330835.2 Candidatus Kuenenia stuttgartensis | reverse complement strand
TTGGTGGTGTGAAATCATACAGCCAAGATAACCTCTACAGCAGAAGTCAAAGTGAACAACATTTTCAACTGTTTGTTGGGTTTCAGAATAAGGTGTGTACCAACTTATGTATTTGGACTGATGGACTAATGAATGATGTAAGAGTGAATTCATTGGATGAATTGAAAGTGAACATAAAACATCTGTTGGAAAGATACAATCATGGGTTTCATTTACATCATCTGGAAAGACTTACACAACATTCTATAACAGAACATCAGTTTGCACAGCTTATTGGCAGATGCAGGATGTACAACCATCTTCCTGCTGATGTAAAGAAAGATATACCACCAATGCTGTTTGGTGATACACAAATGTCTACAGTAGTTAGGGACTTCTATAAAGATGAAAGTTTTTGTAGAGATGCTAATGGTGATATCAATCTGTGGAAACTTTACAATCTTTTCACAGGAGCTAATAAGAGCACATACATTTATACATTTATTGATAGGTCAGTTAATGCATTCAACTTTGTAGAACAGATGAGGTATGGGTTGGAAGGAAAGAAGGAATGCTGGTATTTGATTTAGGAGCAACAGCCCTCAAGCTTTTGAGGGCTGTTTTTTGTATCTTTAATTAAATAATTATTTTCAAGGGTTAATGTAAATAGGTGAGCTCGTTTTATAATCTAATAAATTCCAGATAATGAAAAAAATACAAATAATATCATTAATAATCATCGCGCAATTTTCTATAATAAATTTTGCAAATTGCCAAAATAGTAATCAAGATATTATAATTAATAAATCCAGTCTTGGTCCTGATCCAGTTTTAGGTTCTCCAAAATTAAGAGAGCTTGATTTACATTTGAACATGGATATGCCAAATGAAAAAAAGACAAATCATTCGAATAAGCAAGTTGTTGATTTTAAGAATGCAAATGCAAACTCAGGGAACCAAAACAATACTTCTAACCAAGGAGCCACACTTGAAGAGTTAGCAAAGCTCACTGCTAAAGAGCCTAATTCATTTGATAAATCATTTGAAATTAATACTGTGAATAAAGACATTGAACAAAAATTTGATTGGGTTCAGTTTCTGATTGGGTTTTTAATTTTAGGATTTATATTACTTGTTATTTACCTGGTCAAAGTTGAGTCTAACAGAAAGGAGAATATGAATGCAGTAGTTAATAAAAAGCAAAATTCAATATCACCTGCAATAGATTTAAACCAACAGATAAAAAAGTTGGAAAAAATACACAATCTAAAAGAAAAGGGTGCAATAACAGATGAGGAATATATAAAACTAAAAAATCAAATTCTTTAAAGTTTTAGTGCTTTTATTGATGAACGCTAATTATTATCCATAACAGCCCTTAAATAACAGCCATGTGAATCATCAGTAAAAGCACTAAAATTATATAGATTTGATTCTTTATTAAGTGAAAATTCACCCAATGTTAATTGATCAGAAATTAATGTAACCCACCAAGATTCAAAATTATTGATCCCATTAAAGATTCCTTCTTGACCTGAACCCCCGTAACTAATATTGAATCCATTTTTTTCTAAAAAAACGAATATGTTTTTATCGTTTAAGCAAAACGTGTGTATTTGATCGAATTCATTATCGGTTGAAATATGAAATCCTTTTGGTACAATACCTCTTTTATCTTTTACAGCAAAGTAATTATAAATCTTCCCGAATGATAAATTTCTATTATCATAATTATAATAACACCATGCTGGGATATGGTTTTTTAAAGCATTGTTCCAAGCATTATAGTTTTTTATTTCTACAATTGTATCTCCATTTCTAAAATGACTGACATTCAGATTTTTTGAAATCCAAACATTAGTTCCAATTTTTATAGTCTTGTAATAATTGCCGTCGTAATCAGATACTTCTTTTGTTTTTGATGTTATTGTTATAGTATTATTTACAGGGTCAATATAAAAGATTCCTAATTTATCTATTGCTGTTCGCCCTAATAACAGAGGGGCCTCTGAATTCTTGACAATTGATGCTTTTACATTAAAAAGTTTCAATCCTTGAATTTCAATTTCTCTCAGATTTATATTTATCCCTTCTGAAATATCTCCGTTTGCATCAACATATTTTGATGTTCCAATCATGTCATCTTTAGTAAGATATCCATTTTTAAACATGAATTTTGCTTCTGTAAGCGAGATAGAAACATCAGATGCTCCAGTATCAAAAATGAAAGACAATGATAATCCATTGACCTTACAGGGTATGATTGATACACCTCCCTCTTTTTTCATTTGAATTACTGTTTGTGAAAATGAACCATAAGTAATAAAAAGAAAATGAACTAAAAGAATATATTTTTTCATTTTATAAAATTAACTAAAACTATAAACCCGCCAATAATCAAATCCATTAACAGCAATTACAAATAATCATTAACCCACCTGGTAAAATGGAATATTTTTTGAAATAATAAAAAAAGAAAATTCAGCTGTATAGAATGGATTTAATTTTTATCTATTCGATTCATACAAGTATTTTATATAAAAATAACTAGGCGACCAAAATTTAAAATACGGAACTTGTATATTACTATTTTTAGTCCCACAATCTTCATCTGGCTTATAATCAATAAATACATTATTAGGATAATTTGCTATGGCAGAAACGTAAAATTCATTTTCTATTTTTGAGAACGTGTTAGTTTGACCAACTGAATATGTAATGATATTGCTAAATACAAATGGACTATTTGGCTTTGTAAAATTTACAGTTTTCATTTCGTTTTTTGAAAACGGATATTTAAATAAATCACAGCTGTTAAAAAATGATTTATTAATTAAATATTCACTAATGATTTTTGATGCTGCTGGTGGTATGCAAATAGTCTTTTCTTCAATATACTCAACAGTTGAACCAGTTGTTTTCGAAAAGCCTAATGAATTTGAAGCGTTTATTTTATTTGTTTGTAGCATATTAAAATAGTTGATGCCTGTTATTGACTTCGATCCAGAAATGGTATTTGATATGGCAGCCCCAACGTTTACAGAATTTGAATATATTCTATTCTTGTAATAATCATAAGCTATGCCATTTAAAATAAAGAAACTTTCATCTAAATGTAAATAAATGTTTTTATCAGTTTTATTAAAAAGCTTGAAACCAATATTACCACCTTCGGACCATAAGTTATATGTAATAATACAATTAGCATCTTCATAAAATAATGTATTGTCTTTGCTTATCAACTTATCAGAAGGAACTGTTTTAAATACTTGATAAAAATTAGTAGTTGTTCTACAAGATGTAAAAAGAGAAATGATAAATAGAGTTTTAAAAATTTTTTTCATATTGATTTTTTGAATGAGTAAAGACAACCAAGATTGTTTTCCAATTAATAAATTCACAGCAATTTTTCTAATCCCTTGAATTCGTAATTAAGTAATATTTATATTTCGTGAACAAGAAATAAATCAAAAATTAAGCAGTAACTTTTTATGGAACTTTTATAAGTTTTATTTGAATCCCCACACGTTAAAATATCTTATCAAATATAAACTTATTAAACAATGGGCTCTCTAAAATTAATATTCGTGAAAAAAAATACATTAATCGTGTAATAACCAAAATGGTGAAATAGGGCAGTTATATGATTGCTTTTAGTCTGCAAGTGTTATTCAGATTACTTCCTGTATAGTTCTAATAATGCTTTCAGTTTTATTGAGCAGGTGAGACATGGTTTTAGGTTAAAATGAATGTTGGTATTTGAGATAAAGAAAAACCACCCTCTGATTATGGAGGGTGGTTAAACTAAAGATATTAAATGAATTAATCTCTGACAACACGTACTGATAAACCGAAAACATCTCTATTTACACTTCTTAAAGCTTCAGGACCGCTAGAGAGGAAGTACATAAAGTTTCCATTTGTACGGTCTGCAGTAGAACTCCACCATCCCCCCGCGCTTCCAATAGCACCAAATGTTCCATCATTATAACGGGTGCCACCAGGAAGACCGTTAAATCCACTGGTATTGGTGCCATTAGGTGCCCATGAAGTGCTCTTCATATTAGCACCAGCCGTGTAACTTTGAGGACCAAATATAGCGGTATCAGCAGAGGGGTCAATGCATTTAATAAATATGTCCCACCACTCCGCATCACTTGGAATATGCCATCCAATGGGAGCCAATCCTCTTGGATCTTTGACAGCGTAACAATTATACAATTTCCCATACTGTCCAAAAGTCGTACTATCATTGTTATACCAACACCATGCTCCTGTTGTTAAATTAGCCCATTGCGTAGGGTCAGTTACTTGTGGAATAACGTCTCCA
>CALQJH020000111.1 GCA_943330835.2 Candidatus Kuenenia stuttgartensis | reverse complement strand
CTCATTCCATTTTTAATTGTGAATGGATTTCTTACCGCAATACCTGTGGTCATTTACAACAATAGTGAGAATTTAAATGTTCGTATATACAGTATTCCTTTCGAAGATGTTTTTTATGGTATGTTGCTTGTAATGATAAATGTGGCGGGATACACGCGTTTGAAAAGCAGTTAATTTTTGTCTTCGTTATGACTGATAGGTGTTGGCAATATTTTTAAAAGGCACTGGAAATTTTACACATTTTCTGCTCTTTATATCCAACCTAAAAAACTAACTTTGAAATCATGACATTACACTGCAGTAAAATAATCATTTTAGTTTCTATACTTTCAATCGGCACAAATACATTTGCACAGCTTTTCCCAAAAAAAAATTATCCGCAAAATTATTTCATTTGGCCAGTTGGTGCAAAGATTGCACTGGCAGCCAATTTCGGAGAGTTAAGGCCCAATCATTATCATATGGGACTTGATTGCAAAACCGACCAAAAAGTAAATCTGCCTGTTTATGCCGCTGCTGACGGATACATTGCCAAAATAAATATTGACCCTACTGGATTCGGACAAACGATTTATATTAATCATCCAAATGGACTTACTACTTTATATGCGCACTTAAATGAATTTTATCCTGAGCTCGAAACATACATTAAGCAGCAACAATATAAATTAAAACAATGGAGAGTGGTTTTAGAAATTCCGGCAAATCTTTTTCCAGTAAAGAAAGGAGTATTCATTGCCAGAAGTGGTAATACCGGTGGCTCACAAGGTCCGCATTTGCATTTTGAAATCAGAGATACAAAAACTGATAAGGTACTTAATCCTTTGTTATTTGGATTCCCAATCGAGGATAATATTGTACCTGAAATAATTCGCCTTGCTGTTTATGACAGAAGATTGAGTACTTATGAACAAACTCCAAAAATTTATTCTCTTAAAAAAACAAATGGGATATACGAGCCTATTGGAGGTAAAATAAAAGTGAATAGTAATAAAGTAAGTTTCGCCATATCTGCTTATGACCGATACACTGGATCCACAAATCATAATGGCATTTTCAAAGCCGAATTATTTGTAGATGATAAGGCAATAACAGGTTTCGAAATGGATAGCATCACCTATGACGAAACCCGATGTGTAAACGCACATATAGATTTTAAAACAAGAGCTACAGGCGGTCCATTTTTACAAATGTTATCTCAGCTTCCGGGATATTCAAATGGTATTTATAAATCTGCAAGGGGTGAAGATGGTGTCATAAAATTAAATGATGCAGTTAGCCACGAAATAAAAATTGTTGTATCAGATACATACAATAATTCATCTACACTGACCTTTGATTTAAAAAGAGATTCGGCAATTACAGAAAGAAAAGAAATTGCAACAACGAAATTATTCAAGCCAGGGAATATCAATGTTTTTGAAAACGAACGACTTTCTTTTTATTTACCCGAAAACAGCATATTCGATTCATTTCATTTTAAATTAAATGAAATTGCTTCTCCAACAGGAAATAATGTTTATAAAATACAAGATGATTATGTTCCCGTTTATCAATATTTTCCAATTAAAATTAAAGCTAATTTTTCTACTAACGATACAGGACATATTGTGATGAAGCAAGTTAACAATGGAAAGGAAAAATATAAAAAAGCTAACTATGAATCCGGCTGGTACAAATCTATGTTCAGGGATTTTGGCACTTATCAATTAATACTGGACAATACTCCTCCAATGGTAACAGCTATAGGTGGTTTCAGAGATGGAATAAATGTTTCCAAATCAAACAGGATTGCTTTTTCTGTTTCAGATAATACAAAAGAAATTTTACAATTCTCGGGTTATATTGATGACAATTGGATTTTATTCAGCAATGATAAGGGCAGGGTTTTCATTTATACCTTTGATCAATATTGTCCGCCGGGTGAACATATTTTAAAGATCGTTGTTAAAGACCTGGCAGGAAATACAACAGAAAAAAATTACCGATTCACGAGATAATATTTTAAAACATGTCTACACTAAAAGAAGGAGCTAAGGCCCCTGCATTTAAAGGAACAGATCAAAATGGGAAATCAGTTTCACTTACTGATTTCAAAGGAAAAAACATTATTCTTTATTTTTATCCGCAGGATAATACTCCAACTTGCACAGTACAGGCTTGCAATCTTCGCGATAACTTCGGCATCTTACGTAATAAAGGTTTTGTGGTAATTGGCGTTAGTCCTGATGATGTAGCAAAGCATAAAAAATTTGAAGATAAATTTGATTTGCCATTTACATTATTGGCAGATACTGAACATAAAATAATTGAAAAATATGGAGTTTGGGGCGAGAAAAGCATGTATGGAAAAAAATACATGGGATTAATAAGAACAACATTTTTAATAGACGATGAAGGAAAAATTAAAAAAATAATCTCCAAACCTAAAGCTAAAGAACATGCGAAGGAGATATTAGAGGCATGGGTTTAAAGGTTCAATAGTTCAAAGATTTTTTTTGTGTGTATTTGAAATCCAAAGTGATTCAAGTTAACCGGGAATCAAAATAATTACAAAGACTTACCAACTAATTTCCATTGGTAAACTCCACCATTATTTACAATACCCCAATAATCAAAAGAGCCTACTTCTCTATCGCCATTGCTATTTAAAACCACTGGTCCAGTGATGCCATAATACTGATCTGCTTCATTAGTAAATGCGGATTTAAGAACAGAAAAATCTGTTTGAGCCGAAGTGTATGAAGAAACCGTTTTTGCAATCACCCACATGGCATCGTATACCGATAACGCATATGCGTCGGGATCAATTCCTGTATTAGTTCTGATAGTGTTTACAACATTTGCCAGGGAAGGATTTGGTTGTAGAGGTAAGCCAAAATTTGGCGCGAAAAAATTAGTGCTGGCAGCAAAAGCAGCAGCAGTAGTATTGGCTGTAAGTACATCACTTAATACCACTCCATCTCCTCCGTACCAGTTTACTGTAGAGAAAACAGGATCCTGAGAAGCTGCAATAAACAAATCTTTACATTCATCAAATGAAGCCAGATAAACACCAATCCCATTGGAACCAACTGTTGATGTGTATTGAAGAATTTTAATTTTTAATTGAGCAAGTATGGCCGAGTAATCATTGCTGTTAGTTGCATAAGGAGTTAATGCTTCTACCTGTCCGCCTAATAAAGATATTGCAGAACCTACAGATTGTTGTAATCCTCTGTTTCCTGCATCATCTCTTGACATTGTTATCACTACATGTCGGCCCGATGAATAAATTGTTTGACTGATTGCTCTTCCTTCAACAACATCGCCAGGACAAAAACGAAAAATGGCATCATTAGGAATGGCAAGACTGGAAGCAGTACTTCCCTGACTTACTACAAGTATGTTATTACTATTTGCGTAAGTACGAATAGCACCAACCTCGGCACTTGATTGCGGGCCTATAAAATATTTTATATTATTTTCTGTGAAAGCACGCTCGATAGAACTTTTCGCAATTGCTGTATCTAGTTTCGTATCATACACAACAGTGGAAAAACGAATAAGAGATCCTTTAGTTTCCATGTAATGATTGATATCAATCAGCGCCAGATTCATAGCTTCCTGTGATGGTTTTCCTAATGTTGACCAGTTGCCAGTAAGTGAAAATAATCCTCCGATTTTTATTGTTTGAATGGCTTGATTTGTGGAATCTTTAGTACAAGAACAAATAATTAAACAAATTGAGAAGGCGAATAATAATGAGATTCTTTTCATGGGTGTGTTTTTTATTTTTGCAAATGTATTAAAGAAATATTTATCCTACAGAAACAAATTGTTTCTTACTATAGGACGACAAAGCGATTATTATTTCATTTATAACCAAGCAGATTTATCTTCGTTTTATTTATTTGTATTTAAAGATTCATATTGCTGATATTAATTCCATATCATTTAAATGAAATGTGAAAAAAACCGCTAATTTCTGTTACATAGGAACAACTGGTCTTTAGCATAATGAACGAAAAAAATGGCGCGTTCGATGGGAACGATTCGTGAAAAAAATAAAAATCACCAAACGTTCCTATGGAACGAAATAATACGATTAACAAATTTTCTAAAGACAAAATGTTCCTATGGAACAAAGGTTCAAAAATTAATTGCGGAGGTTAGAATATTTATCTGGCGCATTCCATTTAAATACAATGTGAAAAAAACCGCTAATTTCTGTTCCATAGAAACAATTTGTAAAATAAAAATCACCAATCGTTCCTATGGAACGAAATAATACGATTAACAAATTTTCTAAAGACAAAATGTTCCTATGGAACAAAGGCTCAAAAATTAATT
>CALQJH020000110.1 GCA_943330835.2 Candidatus Kuenenia stuttgartensis | reverse complement strand
TCAGTATGGGATATGGCAGCATCAATGGTTTCAGAGCTTCCGTAGCGAGTAGTTTTTTTTGGTACGACTTGTCAATTGAAAAAACAACCACACTAAGATTGTTTCCATTTTGTTTCATGGATGCCAATAGTTATTATGAACAAAAACAACATACAGAGGACTCCCTTAAAGAATTGATGCACTATAAAAAACAATGTGAAGACGTCAATGGTCTTTTAATTCCAATATTTCACAATAATTTTTTGGGTGATGATGAAGCCTTTCAAGGTTGGCAAGAGCTCTACACCAAATTTATAGCATCACTTTAAAAATCAAGGAATGGTGCATACAAAAGCACCGCGCTCTGGTATGGAATAATATTGCTGGTGCAGGCTATCGCATTCTTTTTTCCATTTTGAGATTTTCCAAAAACTATTAGAAGCGTCCATTACAATTAATGTAGGTTGCGCAAATTGTAAAATCCTTGCAATACTTACATGTGCATTTTTAGATAGGATTAGAAAGTCCAGTTGTAACTTCTCAGATCCTGCAGCATAGTGTTCATTTGCACTTAGTATCATAATTTTTTTATCATAGAAAACAGCCTTGTTCGTTTCAATTTGCAAGCCACTTAAGAAATCCTTTTTATCTTTTAAATAATAAATTTGACGCTTGGATTTCATGTTAAGATTGCTATCGCCAAAGAAATAGAATTGATTTTGGAAAATGAAGTCGATTGACTGTTTGCGTGGATATTGATAAACTACCATTTTAATTTGATGAAGTAATTTATAATTGGCGAAAGATTGAACAGTAGCAAAAACGGTTACAAAAAAGAACGCTGCTTTTAAAGATGATTTCTTTTTTAATATCAATCCATAAATAAAAAAAACAACAAAGCCGTAGAGAAAAATGGTAGAATATTCATCTGCATAAATATTTTGCGTAGCAGAAAAGGGTATTTTATTCAAAAATTCAATAACGGTATTTAACAATACAATCAACTTTTCCGTAATGATCGCAAGATAGTTTCCCAGCAAAGAAAACCATGAAAAACAAACTAATCCTATTTCAGCAAATAGGATTATCGTTGACAATGGCACTGCAATTAAATTTGTCAAGAGAAATAAATTGGGAAACTGGTGAAAATAAAACAAACAAATAGGGAAAGTAACAATTTGAGCGGCAATAGTAATCGAGGTCATCTCCCATATTTTTTGGGGAAGAAAGGACTTCACCAGCAATAGATGAAGAATCGGTTTTTGCAGCCAGATAATTCCAATGATAGCGAGATAACTCAACTGAAATCCAACATCCCATAAAAAGTATGGATTGTAACACAAAAGAATAAACGCAGATGCAGCCAGCGAATTGTAAATAGAAGATGTCTTTTGAAATACTTTGCCAATAATAATACAAGTAAACATCACCGCACTTCTCAATACAGATGCTGATGCCCCGGTAAGTAAAGAAAAAATCCAAAGGCATGAAACAACTGCAATAGATTTGAGTACGTTTGATTTATTAACAACCGGAATACTATTAAACAACCACAATAACACCATATAAATTAATCCAAGATGCAGACCAGAAATAGCAATAATATGAACCACGCCAGTGTTGCTATATGCCTGAACTAAATCCTTATCCAAATCATTTTTATAACCGATGAGTAACGCCTCCGCAATTCCCAATGTTTTAACTTCTTTAAAATACTTTTGTAACACATGAATAGTATAGTCTTTTAACGAAAAAATAAACTGATCAATACGACTATACTCTTGCAAGGGAAGTTTTACATAATCAGCAGCAGAAAGATATATTTGATGATAAATCTGCTGAAATGCCTGATAACGCTGGTTGTTAAATTCTCCGGGATTCCCTGATTTATTGATAGTTTCAAAAGGCTTGTTGATTAAAATCAAATCGCCATAATGCAAGTTGACGACGTCACTTTCTTTTTTGAAATACAACAACATGGTACCTTTAACAGACTTCACTTCCTTATTTGTTACTACCTGTTTTACAAGAACAATTGTCTTGAATGAATTTTCCTTTTCTATTAAAGGCTCATTGATTAGTACGACAAGTTTATCTGTTGATAAAGCATTATTTCCATACCAATTGTTATGATTTCTTAGATCACGATTCCAGGTGATCAGCATGCCCATTAAAAAAATCAAAGCGAGGATTAAGCCTGTTTGAAAAAATCGAAATCTAAATCTTAAGGATAAGGGAAAATAATAAAAGAGGGAAAAACCTGTGGAAAAGAAAGCCAGCAAATGAAAAATTAGATTTTTACCAAGAGGCATATTCCATTGAAAGAAAATGCCAGCCATTAGCGGCAAAATAATTCTGATAAAAGGAGCTTCTTTCCAGACGGGGATTCGATACGGATGCATACACTAAATTATAAAAGAGAATGGCATGTTGAACTGAAGTTTATTTAGTAAAATAATCACATCCATTGTATCTTTGAAAAAATTAAAAAGTGATTAGAATGAAGAAAAATATTTTCTGTTATTTGAATTTATTTTGTTTCCTTCCTTCTTTTTGTATAGCTCAACTATTTCCACCCAAGAATTATCCCCAGCAATATTTTCAATGGCCTGTTGATGCAACACCTGGACTTGTGGCCAACTTTGGCGAATTGAGGCCCAATCATTACCACATGGGATTAGATTGCCGAACAGACAGCCGGGTGAATCTTAAAGTTTTTGCTGCCGCCGATGGCTATATTGCCAAAATACATGTTGATCCTACTGGTTTTGGCAGAGCTATTTATATTAACCATCCCAATGGATTGACAACTTTATATGCACATCTGAATGTTTTTTATCCGGCATTAGAAACCTATTTAATCGAACAACAATACCATAACCAACAATGGAAAATTGATCAGGAATTACCTGCAAATCTTTTCAAGATAAAAAAAGGAGAACTGATTGCGCTGAGCGGAAATACAGGTGGCTCGCAAGGTCCGCATTTGCATTTTGAAATCAGGGATACGAAATCAGAAAATGTGCTTAATCCTTTATTGTTTGGATTTCCTATTGAAGATAATATTGCTCCTGACATTATTCGTTTAGCCGTTTACGATAGAAACATCAGCACGTATGAACAAACGCCAAAAATTTACCCATTAAAAAAAGTGAATGGGAAGTTTCAGCCAGCTGGAGGAATCATAAAAGTAAATTCAAACAACATTAGTTTTGCCATTACATCATACGATTGCTATTCAGGTTCAACTAATCAAAACGGCATTTATAAAGCGGAGTTATTTAAAGATGGAAAAGAAATTGCAGGTTTTGAAATGGATAGTATCAGCTATGACGACACACGTTATCTGAATGCGCACATTGATTTTAAAACCAAGATTAACGGTGGTCCATTTTTACAGCATTTATCAAAGCTTCCCGGATATGTAAATGGTATATATAAAACGGCTCCCAAAGAAAATGGAATGATTCCATTAGATGACAATGATAATCACGATATAAAAATAATTGTTGAAGATGCTCAGGAAAACAGTGCTGTTTTACAATTCGATATACAAAAGACAGAAACAACTCCAGTAAAAAATAGTTCTGCTGAAAAATTATTTGAGCCCAATACTATCAATATTTTTGAGAACGAATCGCTGTCATTTTACTTGCCAGAAAATGCAATCTATGATGCCTTTCATTTTAAATACAGCGAAAAAAATAGCATCAACGGACAAAAGGTTTTTCAGCTACAAAATCTATACACGCCAGCGCAGTGTTACTTTCCCATTAAAATAAAAGGGAATTTTAATATAAGCGATACAGGTAAAATTGTAATGAAACAAAACACTTACAACAAAGAGAGATTCCAAAAAGCAAGTTTTGAAAAAGGTTGGTATAAAGCCTACTTCAGAGACTTCGGCACTTACCAATTACTCCTTGATATATCTCCGCCTGTAGTAACGCCACTCTTTGGATTCAGAGATGGAATGAATATTTCAGGAATGAATAAAATTGTATTTAGTGCTATTGACAATTGCAAGCCAATAGGGTCATTCAATGGATATATAGATGACCAATGGATATTATTCACTAATGATAAAGAGCTTAGTTTTATTTATAACATTGACAAATATTGTTCCCCCGGCGAACATATTTTAAAGATTATTGTTAAAGACCTCGTTGGAAATACAACAACAAAGCAATACCATTTCACCAGATAATTTTTTAAACATGGCAACACTTACAGAAGGAAAAAAAGCGCCTGCTTTCAAAGCGAAAGATCAGAATGGTGATATGATTTCATTAGCTGATTTTAAAGGAAAAAATATTGTCCTGTACTTTTATCCTAAAGACGACACGCCAACCTGCACTGTTCAAGCATGTAATCTGAGAGATAATT
>CALQJH020000109.1 GCA_943330835.2 Candidatus Kuenenia stuttgartensis | reverse complement strand
TTTCTTTTATATGCATCAACAATTGAATTGATGGATCCTTGAAGTATAAAGTCTGCCCCATTTTCTAAACCAAATTTCTTCATAGAACTTATCGTTGCATTGCTTTGCTGGTCTGCTTTCTCAGCTCTTAGTTCTTCTCTTTTTTTACCACTCTGAACCAATCCAACTCTTGCTGTATTAATGAATGATCTTTCCAAGTCTTTTATAAAAGTTTCTGCTTCTATATGCTCATGGCTTTTATTAATAACCATCCCTACAATTACAACTGGTTTTTTCCCTTTGCTCTCTGTATAATTTGACAACCAAGCTTCCCCTAAACATTGTGTAATCATTGCTTCCGCAGTCATTCTACTATCAGTATTATTCCATGAACCATTAATATCAGGAGTTGCTGTAGGTTCAATTCTAGTTACCTGGTGTGAGCAAGAAAGGATACTTAAAGAAATAAAAATTACTGCTATTAGATGGAATCTTTTCATATAAAAATTTATTGATGAAATGTAAGGAGGAATTAATATCTGTTATAATTACAATTAGGTGACCAAAATAAATAATCGGGGAAATAAGATCTGTTGTTGATTCTGGCTAAAGCTCTCTCTTGCCTTCTTGCAATTCTTTCTTTTTTCTGAGCTTCTTTTGCTTCCGTCCAATCATACGCTTTATATGTATTTTGAACAGTAGTATTCATGTTGCCAGACAAATTTTCCTGAGTAGTCTGGTATTTGACAAGACTCACTTTGTAATTTGGATTTTGATTATCAACAGGCGCCACATCCTGAGCCATTGATACTTGTGCGCAAAGAATAAAAAGTAATGAAATAAATACTTTTTGCATAAAATAAATTTTAGTATGCCAAATGTATAGATGTTATGTTATAGTTCCATAAAATAAATGTTAATACTCGTCATCTATGGAACACCATACAAATCAGTAAAATACGACGTAATGGCTCTCTACTCCTTATAATTAATGTTGATGATTATGCTGCATCGCAGTTAATTCTTCAGTAGTAACTTTTTTATCCTTTGTCTTCACTTGTTTTTCTAAATAATCAAAAAGTCTTTCCGTAATCAATCTGCGGTAAGTTGCATCTACTTGTTTTTCATCTTTCAACATTCTGTCGAGATAACTATCCAGCCAGCTCATATCTTCTCCCATATTCATTTGAGCAAAATAGCGCATGACTTCTTCTTTCATGTGAGCTCTTAAATCATCCTGACTAACTTCAAGTTTATTATCGATAATAATTTTATCACTGATTAAAGTCCATTTCAACTGGTTGCTAAAAACAGGAAATTCTGCTTCAGCTTCTTCGGCTGTTTTTGGTTTTTCACCACCAGATTGCAACCATCTTTTAAGAAATGCTTCAGGAAATTCCATATTGGTCTTATCCAATAAAAGATGATACAATTGATCATGAAGCTGGTTGCGACTTTGAGACTCCCAATATTTGGCAACATCGTCTTTTAGAATGGCACGAAATTCGTCTTCAGTTGTAATTCCTTTTCCAGGATAGACTTCATTGAAGAATTCTTCATTCAATTCACGTTTTTCAATCAAACCAATCTTTACGATATCCAATTTGAAGAACTTTGAAGCTGCATCAGCATCTTGTTTATCAAATCCTAAATCATGCAACATCATTTCCAGTTTGTCTCCTTCAAATGTTTTATTCAATTGAAATACAATAGTATCATTCATTTTTTTACCCATTAATTGCTTTTGCATTTTTGGGGTAAAATATTTTAGCAATACAGAGTTTTCTTTGCTCTTGCCACCTTCAATCAGGTTCCCTTCTTTATCACATTCTGTAAATAGTACGTTCAACACATTTTCCTCATTGTCTATTACTTCAGGCTCGGTCATTTTTCCGCCTTTGATTTGCATACGGCTAATCTCTTCATTAATCATATCGTCAGAAACATCCACTTTATGATTAGTAAGTGATTCTTTACTAAAATTCGGCAATTCAAAAACAGGTTTTAAACCAATTTCAAAAGCAAAATCATAATCGGTAGGATTGTTGATATCCATTTTACTGAATTCACTCTCCAGTGGAAGAGGTTGAGCAAAAATCTCAGGCTTCTCATCATTTAAATAGGCATACAATTTTTTCTCTACAGACTTTAAAACTTCCTCATTGAAAATAGAAGGTCCGTACATTTTCTTAATCATACCCGTTGGAACCATTCCTTTTCTGAATCCGGGAATATTGGCGGTTTTACTATACTCCTTCATTTTTTTTTCAAAAGAAGGAAAATATTCATCCTTTGTAACTTTCACCGTTAATTTATCAGTTAATAAACCGATGTTTTCTCTCAGTACTGTAGACATTTTTAAAAAATTGAAACGTTTGTAAATAAAATAAGTTGATAAGTCTTCAGTTTCATGTTTGCAAGGAAATTACGAACATTTCAACCTTATCACTTATCAACTTAACACTGTGCGGATGATAGGGGTCGAACCTACATGCCTCGCGGCGCCAGATCCTAAGTCTGGTGCGTCTGCCAATTTCGCCACATCCGCATTGATTATAATTGATCAAAAGCAGAACAACTATAAACGGGGGGCAAAACTAAGGATTTTCTTTAAAAAAAGATGATAATTCGAGAAGTATATTATTAGAGGCAAGATAAAATAAAGATTCAGCGATGTAATATATGGTCAAAAAAAAGAAAATTATCACAGGATCCACCTAGATTCATTATTGAACCCGGATTTTTAGAGTAAATTCGTTCCTGAAAATGTCCACAAAAGTGACCATATCGAATTATCATCTTTCTGAAGAAGAAGAAAAAAAAGAAATCCTTAGAGAATACAGAGGTCTTTTGAAGCTTTTAAAGGAGAAAATGAAGCCGGGAGATAAAGTTCTCTTGAGAACTGCTTTTGAAATGGCGGCAAATGCGCACAAAACAATGCGTCGTAAAAGTGGAGAACCTTATATTCTTCATCCCATTGCCGTTGCGAAAATTTGCGTAGAAGAAATCGGATTGGGAATCAGGAGTTGTATTTGCGCCTTGCTTCACGACACTGTAGAAGATACCGATATTACCTTAGAAGATGTTCAAAGAGAATTCGGATCGGAAATCACGAAAATTGTGGATGGCCTCACCAAGATTTCAAATGTGATGGATGCCAATACCAGCAAACAGGCGGAGAATTTCAAAAAAATATTACTCACACTTACAGATGACCCAAGGGTGATTCTGATTAAACTCGCTGATCGTTTACACAATATGCGAACGCTCGATAGCGTAAAACGAGAAAAACAGCTGAAAATTTCCTCCGAAACTGTTTATGTTTATGCTCCACTGGCACACAGAATGGGACTTTACATCATCAAAACTGAAATGGAAGATTTATCCATGAAATACATGGAGACGGACACTTATAAATTCATTGCCCAAAAATTACATGAAACAAAGCGGGAACGCACTCGTTACATCAACGACTTTATCAGACCATTAAAAGAAAAACTACAACATACCGGATTAGACTTTGAAATTTATGGCCGACCAAAAAGCATTCATTCCATTTGGTCAAAAATAAAAAAGAAAGGCGTCTCGTTTGAAGAAGTTTATGATTTATTTGCTATCAGAATTATTGTGAATGCGGAGCCCGAAAAAGAAAAAGAAGATTGCTGGAAAGTATATAGCATTATCACCGATGCATACAATCCTTCCCCTGAAAGATTAAGAGATTGGCTAAGCAATCCTAAAAGCAATGGCTATGAGGCATTACACACAACCGTTATGGGACCACTTGGAAGATGGGTGGAAGTTCAGATCCGGACAAAAAGGATGAATGATATTGCAGAAAAAGGTTTGGCAGCACATTGGAAATATAAAGAAGGGAAAGACGATGAAAGCAATTTTGATAAATGGTTTAACCAAATCAGAGAAGCACTTAGCAATCAAGAAACAAATTCCTTAGACTTTCTTCAGGATTTTAAAACATCTTTTCTTGCAGAAGAAATATATGTATATACACCGAAAGGTGATATTAAAATGTTGCCTGTAGGAGCTACTGCGCTTGACTTTGCGTTTGGCGTTCATACTGCAGTAGGCACCAAATGTATTGGGGCGAAAGTGAATCACAAACTTGTTCCAATTAGTTATAAATTACGCAGCGGGGATCAAATAGAAATCATCACCAGTGCAAAACAAAAGCCCAATAGCGAATGGCTGAATTTTGTTGTAACCTCCAGAGCAAGAGCCAAGATAAAAGATTCCCTAAAAGAAGAAAAAAGACAAGTTGCAGATTTGGGAAAAGGCATTTTAGAAAGAAAATTCAATGCTATCAATGCTGTAGTTAATCATGCTAATCTTGAAGAGCTGGCTAACTTTTATAAAGTAAACAGCACACTTGATTTATTGTATGATATTGCAATCAAGAAAAATGATTTAAAAGAATTAAAAGAATTCACCGT
>CALQJH020000108.1 GCA_943330835.2 Candidatus Kuenenia stuttgartensis | reverse complement strand
TGATTAGCTAATATCTGCGGTAAAAAAATATTTTTGAGTTGTAAAGTAATATCTGCGTCTTCTCCGGCATATTCCTTAACTTTTTCTATTTCCACATCTCGCATATTCCCTTGGTTCTTTCCTTTTTTTCCAATGAGGTCTACAATATGAACAGGTTCATATCCAAGATACTTTGCACTAAGTACATCCATGCTTCTTTTACCTTCTGGCTCTATCACATAATGTGCGAGCATAGTATCAAAAAACTTTCCTTTGACTTCAATATTATACCATTTTAATAATAGCAAATCATATTTGATGTTTTGTCCAATCCATAATTTGTTTTCATCATCAAACAATAATTTAAACTTGTTTAATAATGCAATACAATTGCTTCTATCGGCGGAACAAGGAACATAATATGCTTCGCCCGCTTTAACTGAAAAGCTCATACCTACAAGATCTGCAAGATTAGCGTCAATATTGGTAGTTTCGGTATCAAAACAAATTTCTTCAGCTTTTTCAAGCTTAGCAATTAAGTCTTTAATTTCATTTTCGCTTGCTACTAATTGATAATCGTGTTTTGTATTGTTGATATTTTTATCAACAACAGTGTATGATGGTTCTGATTTTTCTGATGAAGCAACTTCAATTGATGGAGTTTCCACTGCATTGCCAAACAAATCCATCTGTCCATTTGATTTTTGAACAGACTTGCTTTCTGTAGTTGTTTGAATGTCTTCTCCTAATATTCTTTTCCCTAATGATTTAAATTCAAGTTCTGTGAAAATTTCAGTTAGCTTTTCTTTATGCAATTCTTTTAAGCGAAAATCTTCTTCGTGAAATGTAACGGGAACATTAGTAATAATAGTAGCCAGCTTTTTACTCATAATAGCCTTCTCTTTTCCATTACGAATTTTTTCACCAACAGCACCTTTGATATTCGCTGCATCGGCTAATACCTTTTCAATGCTTCCATATTCTTTCAACAACTTTGCAGCCGTTTTTTCTCCAATACCAGGAATACCAGGAATATTATCTACCGCATCACCCATCATTCCCAACATATCTATCACCTGGTCAACATTTTCAATATCCCATTTTTTGCAAATTTCTTCAGGACCAATAATTTCGTGTACACTTCCCTGATAAGGAGGCTTGTAGATTTTTATTTTTTGAGAAACTAATTGACCATAGTCTTTATCAGGTGTAACCATGTAAACATCATACCCTGCTTTTTCGGCTTGTTTAGCCAATGTACCAATAACATCATCGGCTTCAAATCCATCCATTTCTACAACAGGAATATTAAACCCTTCGATTATTCTTTTAATGTCAGGAATGGCAGAAATAATGTCTTCTGGCGCTTCTTGTCTATTTGCTTTATAGTCAGCGAAATCTAGGTGCCGTTCTGTAGGAGCATGGGTATCAAAACACACCGCCATATGAGTAGGCTTCTGGTTATTTATCAAATCAATTAAAGTATTGGTGAATCCGAATTGGGAATTGGTATTCCTTCCTTTACTTGTAATACGAGGACTTCTGATTAAAGCATAATAAGCACGAAATACCAGTGCCATAGCATCTAACAAGTACAATTTTTTCTGCATAAATATAAAAGTAAAACAAATGAAGGAAAAGGAATAAGGAATTATTGTTTATAGGAACGGGGACCACTGTTTACATGTTATATACAATACACATATAATACACCCTTATATTTTCAAACAAAATAGCATATTGAAATAATTGCTGTATGATAGATTAAAGTTATTTTCGTAAAAATTTATTTTATGATTCGTTTCATTAAGTTAACCCTTAGTATTCTGTTCATTGCCTTATTAACCACTTCTTGTGAAAAAGAATTGAGCGATGTAACTGGAAATTTACCTGGTACTGGTATTGACACTACAAATAATGGCGGTGGGACTTCTTGCGGCGTTCCTTCCGGTGTTTCAGGAATATCAACAGTTGCAGGGGAAGCTACCATAAACTGGACAGTTGTAACAGGAGCAATATCCTATAGTGTGCAATACCGAGTTTATGGCACGTCAACCTGGTCATCTCAGTTAAGTTCTGCAACATCGATAACAATTACAGCATTAACACCTTCAAGTAATTATGAATTTCAGGTACAATCAATATGTGCCAGTGGTGCCAGTGCTTTTTCTTCCTCAACATCATTAACGCCTTCAGGAAATACAACAAGCTGCGATGTTCCATCTGGCTTAACAGCAACTGCGATTACATCAACTAGTGCGATGTTAAATTGGACAGCTGTAACAGGCGCATCTTCTTACAATGTACAGTATAAAGCAGTTTCAGCTTCAAGTTGGATGACTGCAAGCAGTAATACAAATTCAACATCAATCACAGGGTTGACTGCAGGTACTGCATACGAATTTCAAGTACAAACAGTTTGTTCAAGTGGTAACAGTTCCTATAGTGCATCCTATACATTCACTACTACAACAATAGTCTTGCCTTCTGTATGTAAAGCATGTTCTTACCAGCCATGGTGCGATGGAAGTACTTATAATTATATTGATACAACCGATGGGGTTCCTGGGCCTGTTGCAGAAACGATTACAATTTTGGGAGACACTATGATTGGCAGTGGTGGTTCCATAATGCATTACGATGTAACACTTACAAATGCCGGAGATACGGTGTATCACAATTGTGATAGTATAAATCAAATAAGTACGTTGATATTAAATATTAATCAAGGTGGCGTTTCAACTCGTGTAAAAAGTGTTTTAATAAAATCAAATCTTCCTGTTGGAGGAACTTGGACAGAAACAGCAACAGTATCTGGACTGAATATTTCCATCAACTATTCAATCATAGCAAAAGGAATTAGCAGAACTGTACCATATGGCACCTTCAATGATGTCATTCATGTTCGTCAAAGAATTTCTGCAACAATAATTCCAGGCTTCCCTGCTACACAGGTTTCACAAGTAGATTATTATTATGCAAATGCGGTTGGTTTAATTGAAAGTTTAACTAATTCAACTTTCCCAGGAAGTACTCCTTCTGTAACACATCGTGTTCTTATAGATTTCAATATCCCATAAGATTTCACTTCAAAAGAATCATTTTTACTAACCCACAGTTTAAACCGTGGGTTAGTTATTTTTATGCATTCATATCTTCCAGTTTTTTCTTCATCGCAAACATTTGATCTCTTAATCTTGCGGCTTCCATAAAATCAAGGTCTTTTGCAGCTCTTTCCATTTGCTTTTTTGTTTGGGCAATGGCTTTCTCCAACTGAGGAATCGTATTGTATTCCACTTGTTCTTCAGCCGCTAAAGATATTTTTGCATCTTCATTTTGTAAAGCATAGGGGTTTGATGGGTCGTATCCTTTTACATCCAATACACTACCCTGGGCTATAATCTGATCTTTTGTTTTTTGAATGGTTGTAGGAATAATTCCATGCAATGTATTATGAGCAATTTGCTTCTCTCTTCTGCGCTGCGTTTCATCAATGGTCTTTTGCATACTTGCCGTAATTTTATCTCCGTAAAAAATTACCAATCCGTCTGCGTTTCTTGCAGCACGTCCAGCCGTTTGCGTTAGACTTCTTTCATTTCTTAAAAAACCTTCTTTATCTGCATCCATAATGGCCACTAAAGAAACTTCCGGCAAATCCAGTCCTTCTCTTAACAGATTTACACCAACCAATACATCAATAACACCCAACCGTAATTCTCTGAGAATTTCCACTCGTTCTAAAGTATCCACATCACTATGAATGTATTTTGATTTTACATTGATGCGTTCAAAATATTTATGCAATTCTTCCGCCATTCTTTTAGTTAAGGTTGTAACCAAAACACGATCGCCTTTGATAATCCTATTGTCAATCTCCTCCAGTAAATCATCAATCTGATTCAGCGTTGGTCTTACTTCTATTGGCGGATCTAACAATCCTGTTGGTCTTACTACCTGCTCCACCACAACGCCACCACATTTTTGTAATTCATACTCGCCAGGAGTAGCAGATACAAAGACAGTCTGATCGGTAATGTTTTCAAATTCATTAAAATTCTGCGGGCGATTATCCATTGCCGATGGCAATCTGAATCCGTAATCAACCAATACTAATTTTCGACTTCTGTCACCACCATACATCCCGCTTATTTGAGGAATGGTCTGGTGACTTTCATCTATGATTGTTAAAAAATCTTTGGGGAAATAATCAAGCAAACAGAAAGGTCGATTGCCAGGTTTTCTTCTATCAAAAAAACGAGAGTAATTTTCAATACCAGAACAATACCCCAGTTCCCTGATCATTTCTAAATCATAATTCACGCGCTCAGAAATTCTTTGTGCTTCCGTGTACTTCCCAACATTTTTAAAATAAGTTACCTGAGCTGCGCATTCATCTTGTATGTCGCTGATTACTTCAGCCATCATATTCTTTGGCGCGAGATATAAATTAGCCGGAAAAATTGC
>CALQJH020000107.1 GCA_943330835.2 Candidatus Kuenenia stuttgartensis | reverse complement strand
CTATTAGTGAAGTATGGAAACTTGTCTCTCGGATTTGTGAAGGCAATGTCTAATAGAGTCAATAATTATTATCCAAAGGAATGGCGTATTTTTAATAAGTAATTAGAAGGATAATCAACTAATTTCAGCATATTTGTATCCGAAAATTGCGCAATGCTTTTTTTAATTTGTATAAATATTTTTACAAACAAAAATTAAATAGCATTATCCAAAAATATCTTTAGCCGAAAAGATAAAATTAAAAATATAATAAATGAAAAAACTAATTTGGTTTCTTTTATTCTCCCCTCTGTTTATCGCTGCTCAGCAAACGCATAAAGTTGCACCGAAGGAATCACTTTTTTCAATCGGTCGTATGTATGATGTGCATCCGAGAGAGCTAGCTGAATACAATCATGTTTCCTTTGATGAAGGGGTTAAAATTGGTCAAGTACTTAAAATTCCCGCTCATAAAAAAATGGCGCCAGTTGCAGAAACAATAGCTCCTGCTGCTCCAATGAAGAAAGATTCGGTTCAAAAAAAAGCCGATAAGCTCCCAACAGTAGCTACTGATAAAACAAATAAAACAGAAATACTAGAGCCCATTTATCATAAAGTTCAAACAAAGGAAAATTTATACCAGATCAGCATCAAGTACAATAAAGTGCCAATCGATGATTTGAAAAAATGGAACAAATTAACTTCTGATGGACTTAAAGATGGAATGGATTTAATTGTAGGGTACAAGAAAGCTGAAACTGCCACAATAATTGTCAATCCGATAAAAGTTGTCGAAAAAAATACTCCGCCAGCGGCTCCTGTAACTATAACTAAAACAGATACGCCTGCTGTCGTTGTTCCCACACCTAAAACAGATACGCCTGCAGAAACTAATAAATCTAATACCATCCCAACATCAACTGAGGTAAAAGATGTTAAAAAAGCAGATAGTTCTACTGTGGTGAAAATCAAGAAAACGGTTACAGATGAAAAAAAGGATGATGCTGGCGGTTATTTTGCTTCCAATTATAAACAACAAACTGCTGCAAAAGAAAATATAGTTGAAGTGAAAGGATTGGCCTCTACTTTCAAGAGCACTAGTGGCTGGGATGATGGAAGGTATTATTGTCTTTCCAATACCGCACCAGCGGGTACCATCATTAAAGTGATCAATGCTGATAACCAAAAGTTTGTTTATGCAAAAGTGTTGGACACCATGCCCGACTTAAAGCAAAATGAGGGAATTGCTATCATTATCAGTAAGGCTGCAGCAGAGCAGTTGTCTGTAACTACCGAGAAATTTGATGTGGATTTAAGTTATTAAAAAACGAAACAATTATTTTATGAAAAGGATATCGTCACCTGGTTTTTGTTTTTTCATTATTGCCATTTCATTTGCTCAAAATACTTTAGGACAAAAGAAGGGACAGGAGTTTATTCCTCTAAAAAGTAATCCTGCAACAATAGTCAAGAACCAAGAAAATACGGGCACTTGCTGGTCTTTTTCTACTACTTCTTTGATAGAAAGTCAGTCACTACAAAACAATTTTGGCAATTTTGATCTGAGTGAAATGTTCACCGTTAGAAATATTTATGTAGAAAAAGCGAAGAATTACATTCACCGTCAAGGCCATGCACAATTTAGCGAAGGTGGCTTAGGACATGATGTTATCAGGTCGGTAGCTGCTTATGGTATTGTTCCTGAAAGTGGTTATGCTGGATTAGTAAATGGACAAAAATCCTATGATCATGGGGAGTTATTCAAGAAATTAAAAGGGTATTTAGATCGGGTATTGGCAAAGGCGGGAACAAATGCAGTTAGCTCCGATTGGCTAATGGAGTACAATAAAATATTAGATACTTATTTAGGAGTATTGCCGGAAAAAATTCAATATAACAATAAAGTATATACGCCAATTGAATTTTCAAAAGAGGTATTAAAGTTCAAGGCTGAAGATTACGTAAACATTACCTCTTTTACTGACCATGAGTATTACAAACCTTTTGTCATAGAAGTGCCGGATAATTTTAGTAATGGAGCTTACTATAATTTGCATTTGAAAGAAATGATTGATGTTGTAGAAACTGCCATTGATAAAGGATATACTGTTTTATGGGATGCGGATGTTAGTAATAATGGGTTCAATAGTAAAAAAGGATTGGCTTTATATTTGAATAATGCAGGAGCGATAAACGAAGATGATTTAAAAGCGGATACACAGGAAGAAAAATGGGATGAAAAAATAAGACAAGACCTTTACGAAAGCCTTACTACACAAGATGATCACCTGATGCATATTGTAGGAATAGAAAAAACAAAAGAGGGAAAATTGTTTTTTTTAGTAAAAAATTCCTGGGGAAAAAATGGCCCTTATCAAGGATATATTAATGTTTCTGAAGCATACTTTGCAATTAATACCATCAGCTTGGTGGTACCAAAAGCAGCCCTGAATAAAGTAGTTTTAGATAAATTAAAAATCGTTAAATAGCCAACTGTTTAAACCGTGGGCTGGCTTCAAATCTTGTATCAAAAACGGTAACCCCTTAGAAAGTCTTCCACCTTCATTCTCTTTTTCCCTTCCAATTGGAGGTCTGTGATATGTAGATATCCATCTGCACAGGCGAATTTTAGAAAAGACTTCGAATCGCTTTCATGATTTCCTAGTGATGGTATTGTTGTGGTGATTTCTTTCGTTGCCGCAAATACTTTTAATTTCTTTCCTTCCAAAAAGGTAAATGCCGCGGGGTAGGGTGATAGTCCTCGTATCAGATTATAGATTTCTTCGCAGTTTTTATTCCAATCAATCTTGCAGGTTTCAGTGAAAATCTTAGGAGCATGTTTGATGTCAATTGCTTCCTGAGGATGCTCCTTAATTGTATTTTCTGCTAAACCAATAACAGTCTTTAATAAAACGGCAGCTCCTGTTTCTTTCATTTTATCATGAAGCGAACCAACGTTGTCTTCTTCGCTGATGGCAATTTTTTCTGATAATAAAATATCACCGGTATCTATTTCATGTTTTAATTTAAATGTGGTAACGCCTGTATATTTTTCTCCATTGATAATCGCCCAATTAATTGGCGCAGCACCTCTGTATTGTGGTAGCAATGATCCATGAAGGTTCAGCGTTCCCATTGGAGGCATATTCCATACAACTTCCGGTAGCATTCTAAACGCTACAACAATTTGTAAATCCGCATGAAGGGAGGCCAAAGTTTCAAGGAAGTCGATATTCTTTAATTTCTCCGGTTGAAGAATAGTTAGTCCTTTTTCTGTTGCATATTTTTTCACAGCACTTTCCTGTAATTCCATTCCCCGGCCTGCAGGTTTATCTGGCGCTGTAATTACCCCAACAATATTGCATCCCGCTTCAACCAATCCATGAAGTGAAGCAACTGCAAATTCAGGCGTACCCATGAAAATTATTCTAAGGTCTTTAAATTTCATTGTGTTTATTTAATGCAATTTTAATCTTTAAAATCTTCGTACAACAAATATTTTTTTCTGATAGATTTAAAAACAGCTAATCCCGGTTTCCAGCTTTTTCGAATCTCATTTTCTGAAAGACCATTTTTAATTTGCTTCATCAATATATCATTACCTGCAAGTTTATCAAAGAAATTATTTTTTAAAAAGAAACTATCCTTTCCTGGAAATAATTTATATGCTTCCAACAGATATTTTATTTGAATCTTGCCGTCTAATTTTTTCAACACAGCTGGATTGCTTCCGGATTCATTCCAGCCAAAGCAAATCTGATTAAAACATTTGCTGCTTTTAGCGCCATCATTAGGTTTGGGCGTAAAGGAGAATAAATTAGAAGGTAAAGAAGGATGTCCAAAAATCTGAAATGGTTTATCTGTCCCTCGTCCTTCACTTATGACGGTACCTTCAAAAAAACACGTTGATGGATACATGTAAATGGATGGCATCTCTTTCAAATTTGGAGAAGGTGGAACAGGAAGTACATACTTTGTTTGGTGGTTGTATCCCTTACAAGTGACGATTTTAATATTTTTGTTGATTAATTTTTTGTTCGATTCATCGCTTACCCATTTTTCTCCAAGAAGCATATTGGCATACTCGCCAATCGTCATTCCATAAACAACAGGCACAGGTTGCATTCCAACAAAACTTTTGAACTTGACATCAAGCACAGGACCATCGATATAAAATCCATTTGGATTAGGACGATCAAGGATGATAAGCGTTTTATTGTTTTCTATTGCCGCTTCCAGATAATATTGTAAAGAAGAAATGAAAGTGTAAAACCTTACGCCAACATCTTGAATATCAAAAATCATGACATCTACATCTGATAAATCTGAAGGAGTTGGCTTTTTGTGATCACCATATAAACTGATTACAGGAATGCCCGTTTTTACATCAACTTCATTATTCACCTGTTCACCTGCAGCAGCTTTACCTCTGAAGCCATGTTCCGGCCCAAATATTTTGACGATATTGATGTTGGAATGAATTAAACT
>CALQJH020000106.1 GCA_943330835.2 Candidatus Kuenenia stuttgartensis | reverse complement strand
AATTGGAATTGAATAAAACAAAAAAAAGTGTAACACAAAAGCACAAAAAAGTCATTTACGGAACAGCGAGTTATTATAGCGATAAATTTATTGGGAAGAAGACGGCAAGCGGTGATTTGTTTAGTCAGAAAAAATATACTGCAGCTTGTAATATTTTGCCTTTGGGCACTTGGGTTAAGGTTACCAATTTGAAAAATGGAAAATCTGTAAAAGTCAAAACTAATGATAGACTTCATCCCAAAATGAAAAGATTGTTGGATCTGTCTAAAATTGCTGCTGCGCAATTAGGCTATTTAAATAAAGGGTTAGCTAGTGTTAAAGTTGAAGTACTAGGCGGTAAAAACAATGATTGGGATGATCAAACTAACCAATTAAAAGATACAGGTATCGTCCAATAGTCTTTGGCTACTTGTACTCGTATTCCATTTTACCTAGCAATACACCATCTTTTGAAAATATTCTTTCTTGCGTTTTCAATTTGTCGTCATAGGAATATTTCCAGATGGAAAAATTGTCATTCCCATCTTCTGTTGTCGTCATCTGTGAAAGAAGTCCTTGTGCGTTATATTCAAACAAATAATCTGCGACAAGTTTATTTTTGTATTCATTGCTATGAACAATATCTGTAAGTTTATGGGATGTGTTGTAGTAGTAATAGTACTTTGATGCATTTTTTGTTTCTTTCTCAATAGAAATATTGTTGTGTTCATCCAAAGAAAATAACACCATAGTTGTGTCAGTTGAGTTCTTAATTCTGTACATGCTTTGCGGTACATTCTCTTCTTTGTAGAAATAGACATGTTCTTCAGTGATTTGATTTACAAAGTCATCATCATTGGAATGAGAAGTGTATTTTATGCTGGTTAACCGGCCTTTGTTGTCGTATTCATATTCATTGTAGCTAACTACAATTTCAGCGCTATCGTATGTTCTTAGCAATTGCTTTTTATTATTATAATAGGAAATTAAGATAGACTTACTTGATCCATTTAATCTTGTATAAAGGGTTACTTTCTTATAATCTTTTGATATTTTCTTTTCACAATAAAATCCTTCACTTGGTTCCCCGTTACTTTCAATACTATTGATCTTTATATTGTGAACGCCTGACATTTGATAGGTCTCTAGCTCTTCTGCTGCTTGTGTTGTACTTATAATGTCTTTGTAAAAAAACTGAGCTTTTGAAAATAGGGGAGCTACGAAAAAAAACATTGAAATAGAAATAATCTTGTTCATTTTAATAAAATTGAGTTACAATGTACAAATCTAATCCTTAATTTATATTTATTATTCCTAAAAGGAGAAGTTTTATAGTTTTGAAGTAAAGCCTGAGCGGTAATAAATTATTATGCTACTAATAAAAATGTTTAAAATTGCATTATGCTTCTTAAGAAGATGGGTATAGTATTCAAAATTTTTAATTTTTTAATATGGATAATATTGGAGATGATTTTTTAAGATTGGTTAAAATTATGGATGAACTCAGAGAGAAATGTCCATGGGATCAAAAGCAAACCAATGAGTCTTTAAGGCACCTTACGATAGAAGAGACGTATGAGTTGGCAGATGCTATTTCTGAAAATGACTCCAATGGAATAAAAGAAGAGTTGGGTGATTTGCTTTTACACATTATTTTTTATGCTAAAATTGGCAGTGAAAAAAAAGCATTTTCTTTGAAGGAGGTGATAGATGGTGTTTGTGAAAAACTCATTGTTCGACATCCACATATTTATGGAGATGTAAAAGTGGAAAATGAGGAGGATGTAAAGCAAAATTGGGAGAAAATTAAATTAGCAGAAGGCAAGAAGTCGGTGCTTGGCGGAGTTCCTAAAACGTTACCCTCTATGGTGAAGGCCATTCGTTTGCAGGAAAAGTCTCAGCAAGTTGGTTTCGAATGGGAAAATAAAAACCAGGTTTGGGATAAAGTAGAAGAGGAGATAGCGGAATTAAAACAAGCTATTGAAATGGGGAATCAAGACAATATTGAAGATGAGTTAGGGGATGTTTTTTTCTCCTTGGTGAATTATGCCAGGTTTTTAAAAGTAGATGCAGAAAATGCTCTTGAAAGAACAAATAAAAAATTCATCAAACGATTTATGAAAATGGAAGAACTCGCTGCTTTACAAAATACGTTTTTGCACGACATGAGTTTGGCCGAAATGGATTTACTTTGGAACCAAGTAAAGAAAGAGCATTAGATTACTTTCCGAGTTTCTCTTTTTTTGTTGATGAAATATAGGCTTCAAATTTACCCAGATTGAAACTACTTAGATTTCTTTCTTTTGGGAGCATAGCTTTTTGAGCAACCTTCACACCGTATTTCACATCGTTCATTCCCTCAATTTGATGAGCATCTGGATTTATTGAAATAATCACATCTCTTTCAAGTGCATAGGATATATGTCTCCAATCAATATCTAATCTGCTTGGATGGGCATTTAATTCAATGACTACTTTATTTGCAGCGCAAGCATCAATGATTTTCTTATGGTCTACAGGGTATCCCGGTCTACTCAGGAGCAGGCGGCCGGTCATATGCCCTAGAATCGTAGTATATGGGTTTTCAATAGCTTTAATTAGTCTCATCATAGCTTTCTCCTCACTCATCTTAAGATTGCTGTGAATGGATGCAATGACTAAATCAAATGTTGATAAAATTGCATTGGGGTAATCAAGGTTTCCATCGTTTAAAATATCAGATTCAATACTCTTATAAATTTTAAACGGCTTTATTTTCTTGTTTAGGTCATCTATATATTGATGTTGTGCGATAATTTTATCAATAGGAAGCCCCTGCGCATAAAAAGCAGATTTGCTATGATCGCTGATGACCAGATACTCGAATCCTTTATTTATAGCGGCATTTGCCATTTCTTCAATAGTGTTGCTGCCATCACTCCAGTTGCTATGACTGTGTATTATTCCTCTTATATCTTCTATCTCAATTGGTTTTCGGGATTCATTTTTCGAGAATTGTTCAATAGTTTCTGGTTGCTCTCTCAGATAGGGCGGGATAGTTGCAAGTGCTATTTGTTGAAAAAAAACGTCAACGGTGTCGGGAATATCTTCTATTAAACTTCGTCTTTTTTGTATTTCTTGCCAGAATTCATCAGAAGAACTGAGTCTAATAGACGCTTCAATGAAATTAATATTATTGACGGCGTAAATTTTAACATCAATACCTAATAGCGTAGAGTATAATAAATAGGTTGTTTCTTTTTCTTTCAAGGTGAATCCTTCAACTTGCGATAAGTCCTGCTCAATAGTCGCGATGTCTAATTCAATAAGGAATTCAAGCTGGTCTATTATTTCTAATTGCCGTTTGAATGCTCCTGTTAATGCTATTTTTTGTGTATTGAAAATTTTAAAAAGAAATGATTCGATTTCAGGTACGATTAATTCAACTTGCGCATATAAATAACTTCCTTTGCTCTTGAAATAAAATTCAATAGTTTCAATTACATTTTGTTGTGTTTTTTCTCCGAACCCTTTATATAATTTTAATCGGTTCTCTTTACATGCATAAAGTAATTCTCCGACTGTTTCAATTTCCATTTCTTTCCAAATGGTATGAATTTTTTTAGGCCCAATGCCTTTGATATTTAGCATCTCAATTACCCCTTCTGGAGTTTTATTGATCATTTCTTCAAGAGAAATCAATTTCCCTGTCTGAATAATTTCGATAATTTTTTGAGAAGTAGAGGAGCCGATACTATTTATTGAAGCAATTTTTTCGATTGGGATTGTAGATAATTGACTTTCTAATTTCTCAATTGTGTATGCAGCAGAGGCGTATGATTTTGATTTGAAACTATTTTCTCCATGTATATCCATCAATTTTGATAGCAAAGAAAATTGATCGGCAATTTGATAGTTATCCATAATTCAAATTTATACAAATCATCGTTACAAATAGTGCTGTAAAAAACGGAATGATTGTCTTTGCAAGATTTAAAATGCTAATTGTCTATAATGCAGTATGGTAGGGGGGTGTGTAGAGCAAAAAAAAAGTCCCGGTATAAACCGGGACCACTATCATTTGCTTTAAGCAATTGAAGCTTACTTCTTTCTTGGAGCAGCTTTCTTAGCAGCAGCCTTCTTAGGAGCAGCTTTTTTTGCAGCAGCCTTCTTAGGAGCAGCTTTCTTAGCAGGAGCAGCTTTTCTTGGAGCAGCTTTTTTAGCAGCAGCTTTTTTTGGAGCAGCTTTCTTTGCAGGAGCAGCTTTCTTTGCAGGAGCAGCTTTTTTTGCAGCAGCTTTTTTCTTTGTAGCCATTTTTTTTAATTTAATTGGTTAGTAAATAATACTTAAAAATAAATATAATTTTCAAATTACCAAAAAAAATTATTATTTTTTTGAAAATAATTTAAATGGAAGCTACAGAAACAAGTGTCTTGTCTCCTTTAGTTTTTTTGAAAGCAACTACACCATCAGTTAAAGCGAAGATGGTAAAGTCTCTACCAACCCCAACATTTTTCCCTGGATGGTATACAGTTCCGCGTTGACGCAAAATAATATTGCCAGCATTCGCAGCTTGTCCTCCGAAAATTTTTACACCTAATCTTTTACTTTGTGAATCGCGACCGTTTTTTACGGAACCTTCACCTTTTTTATGTGCCATTTTTTACGATTTGATTGTTGAAATGATTGCTCGAAAATCAATTAAGCAATTGCAGTTACTTTTATTTGTGTATACTGCGTGCGATGTCCGTGCTTTTTACGGAAACCTTTTCTTCTCTTCATTTTAAAAGCGATTACTTTATCACCTTTTATTTGGCCATTCACAATTTCAGCCTTTACAACTGCTTTTACAGATGAGCCACTATTGATGCTGCTACCATTGTGTGTAAACAAAACGTCAGTAAATTCTACTGCGTCTCCAGTATTACCCTCAATGTGTGGAACATACAAGCTGTCTCCTGCTTTTACTTTAAATTGTTGACCTGCGATTT
>CALQJH020000105.1 GCA_943330835.2 Candidatus Kuenenia stuttgartensis | reverse complement strand
TAATTTATTAAACATACCGGTATACACTAAACGACATCTCAATGCTTTAGAATTACCATTGGTGAGGAAGATTGTATTACTGTTGAAATATCTCGCATCAGAACATTTTATTCCATATAGCGGTGATGCGATGCTTTTTGAGATACTTCATTTTGATTGGTTTGCTGTTCCTCCAATAGAAATCGCTAAGCTTTCCATGCAAGTGGCAGACCGCAGATATAAAGAGAACAAAACATCTATCCGTGCATTGCTTCAGGAAAAACTACATTCACCGGGAAAAGATTTATTTGATAAAGGATTGGAACCTTCTTTGGCTAAAGCATCTAATATTATTGAAGGCCTGATTTCAAAAACAACCAATGCAACGCTGCAACAATTATTTGAAAGCATTATTCGTGAAGTTGGTGTAATCGCAAAAATCATGCAAAGCGATGATAAACACTGGCAATTGCAAATACTAACGGCGCTGTTTGATTTTATTAAAGATGAAACACACCGCAATCCATTTATGAATATTCAGGAATTGACAAGTCTGGTTGAATTAATGGAAAAAGAAAGTATTGCGATTCCTTTGGTACAGGTAAGTGGAAGCGATAAAGGTGTAAACATCATGACGGCACATGGTTCGAAAGGGTTGGAATTTGAACATGTATTTGTAGTAGGAACCAATGCACAATTGTGGGAAAAGAAACCCAAAAGCAATAAAGGATATAAAATACCAAGCACCGTATTTGCATCCATCACTTCAACTAAAGATGACCAGGAATTAAGACGGCTTTTTTATGTAGCGCTTACAAGAGCCGAACAACATTTATATATTTCTTACAACAAATTTAAATCGGATGGAAAAGAAGTTGAACCATCTATGTTTATTGCGGAAATAAAAGAAGAACATGATTTACCCATTGAAAAAGTAGTCATAGACGCTACCGTTATGTCTGAATTTACGGCGCTTGATTTTGGAATAGGTGCCTCACCTGAAATAGCAAAGCTGGAAAATGATTTAGTAGGACCCATCTTAGATAAGTTTGTGATGAATGTAACTGCATTAAACAGTTATTTAAAATGTCCGCTTGGATTTTATTACAATAATTTTATTCGCATACCGTCCGCCAAAAACGAAGCGACAGAGTTTGGATCAGCCGTGCATTATGCGTTGCAACTTTTATTTGATAAAATGGTTAATGATACCCAAAAGAAATTTCCTTCGGTAGATTCTTTTTTAGACTATTTTAATTTTTACATGAATCGCCACAGAGAAAGTTTTTCTAAAGAGCAGTTCGACAGAAGAATGGAATATGGACACGAAATATTGAATAATTATTACAATACTTATGTTCAATCGTTTAATAAAGTAGTACTGATTGAACACAATATTAAAAATGTAGTTGTAGGAAATGTTCCTTTAAAAGGCAAACTGGATAAACTGGAGTTTGATGGCAAATCGATTAATGTTATTGATTATAAATCTGGTGACCCTGAAAAAGGATTGAAAAAAACAGCTGGTCCAACAGAAAAAGATCCTAATGGGGGTGACTATTGGAGACAAGCCGTTTTTTATAAAATATTAGTAGATAATAAAACCGATAAGGACTGGACAGTTATGAGTACAGAGTTTGATTTTATTGAACCTGACAAGCAAAAAAAATACATCAAAAAGAAATTGGTTATTACGCCAGCGGATATCACGACGGTTACACAACAAATTACCAGCACCTGGGAAAAAATTCAAAACAGAGAATTTTATATTGGTTGTGGAAAGGAAGATTGCAATTGGTGTGATTTTGTAAAAACAAATAATCTTGCCATTGCACTGCATGATGAACAAAATGAAGAAGAATAAAAAATTATGAATTAATAACATTGGTTATTTTTGCTGCTGCTGTTAAAGTTCAACTGAATGAAAAAAGAAATTACTGGTTTATTTTGCCTACTTATTGTCGCTCATTTTATGATGATGCTGATAACAGGATGCGCTCAAATTGGTGCTCCAACCGGAGGCCCTCAAGATACAAGTGCACCTATTTTGATTCGGTCTGTTCCTGAAAATAAAAAACTGAATTTTGCTGGAAATAAAATATCACTTACGTTTAATGAATATGTGGAACTGCAAGACATTGCAGCTAATGTATTAATCTCGCCATTACAAAAAATTAATCCTTCGATTAACGGATCCCTCAAAACGGTAACTATAAAATTTAAAGACTCCTTATTACCAAATACAACCTATACTATTAATTTTGGAAGCGCCATTAAAGATATTAATGAGGGTAATGTTTTAAATAATTTTACTTTTCTTTTTTCAACTGGAGCTAATATAGATTCTCTTACTATCAAAGGAAAAGTGTTGATGGCGGAAAACGGAGCTATCGACAGTAGCTTATTGGTGCTTTTATATCGCAATGCCCCTGATAGCGCTGTTGCAACAAGAAGACCAAATTACATTACAAGAATCAAAGGTGACGGCAGCTATATATTTAATAATCTTCCTGCAGATAAATTCAAAGTGTTTGCTTTAAAAGACGGAGATGGCAATAAATGGTATAATGCTAAAACAGAAGTTTTTGCATTTAATAACGAAGAAATAGATACTAGAATTTCGGATAGTACTTCTCCTCTATATGAGTATGCTGAAACAAGTATATCGCCATCTGTTCCATTTGTAAAAAAAATTATAGAAAAGAAATTGGGTTATACCAGCAACATGATTTCGGAAGAACAAGACCTATTTGAACCACTGGAATTAACTTTCAATAACACTTTAAAAACGTTAAATAAAGATTCTATTATTTTATGTGACAGTAACTTTGTTTCAGTTTTACAAGGAACACTTGTTATTGATAGCACAAGAAGAAAAATAACGATTGCAAATAAATGGCAACCCAAACAGGATTTACAACTTATTATTTTAAAAGGTGCAGTGGAAGATTCTAGTGGTAACAAACTTTTAAAGACCGATACTCTTCATTTTTATACAAAAAGTATCAACCAGTATGGCTCTTTAAAAATCACCTTTAAAAACATCGATCTGTCTAAACATCCACTAATGCAATTTATGGATGGCCAAATGGTGAAATTTGCTTTTCCTGTCCTTTCCAATATTTGGGAAAATAAAATGATGCTTCCTGGAGAATATGAAGTCAGGATATTATATGACGAAAACAACAATGGGGTATGGGATCCGGGAAATTACGAGAATAAAAAACAAGCCGAAAAAGGAATAACACTACCACAGAAAATTTCCTTAAAAGCAGATTGGGAAAATGAAAGAGAATTTATGTTGTAAAAAACAATGCCTTCTAAATAAAAAGCATTGACAATTTCTTAATGCTAATAAGTAACAGTTATTTTTGCGCTATGATTTTTTCTTCTTCTTTATTAGAAAATGCTGTTAATGAGTTTGCAAAGCTTCCAGGTATAGGAAAAAAAACAGCTTTGCGTTTGGTACTGCATTTGGTAAAACAAAAAGAACAAGAAGTTTTACATTTCAGCGAAATTATTGCAGCAATGAGAAAAGAAATCAAATTCTGTACCCGTTGTCATAATATTTCTGATAAAGAATTGTGTAATATTTGCAGCAACACTTCACGCAAACAAGATTTAATCTGTGTTGTTGAAACAATAAGAGATGTAATCGCTATTGAAAGTACACAACAATTTAATGGTACTTTTCATGTGCTCGGCGGCATCATTTCTCCTCTTGATGGAATTGGGCCAGAGCAGTTGAATATTGAACCACTCATCAATAGAGTGAATCATGAAAAAACACAAGAAATTATTTTTGCCCTTAATCCAAATATCCAAGGTGATACCACTGTTTATTATATTGGTCGTAAATTAAAAGATTTCCCCATCAAAATTACCACAATTGCAAGAGGCATTGCTTTTGGCGGTGAATTAGAATTCGCTGACGAAATGACTTTAGCTAAAAGTATCAGCAACAGAATCCCAATTGAAAATTATATTACATCTATCAGCTAAATCAATCCTCTATTAGTTTTGAACTAATCGAATGATACTATATCTTTGCAACCATTGCATGGGCGGATTTGTTTATTGTTCACCCCCTGCAATATGATCATCACTGAACTAATAAACGGACTACATTTCCCCTCTTGTATTCGGATTTGCACTACGTTTAATATTTTAGTTTCAATGGTCTACTGAATTTGATAGGTTTACCTGTTAAATTGATAAGGCTACTTAATTCTATAAACAGTAATAATGGATAACATTAAAGAGATTTTAAAAGAGCGCATTTTAATTATTGATGGTGCAATGGGCACAATGATACAACGCCATAGGTTAGAAGAAGAAGATTATCGTGGAGACCGTTTTAAAGACTGGCACAAAGACGTAAAAGGAAATAATGATTTACTCAGTATCACGCAGCCAGAAATTATTATTGGCATACACAAACAATATTTAGAAGCTGGAGCGGACATTATCGAAACCAATACCTTCAGCAGTACAACTATTGCTCAGGCAGATTACGATATGCAAGCGTTCGCCTATGAATTAAATGTAGCTTCAGCAAAATGTGCCAGAATTGCTGCAGATGAATACACAAAAAAAAATCCATCAAAACCAAGATTTGTAGCTGGCGCCATCGGACCGCTAAATAAAACATTATCTCTCTCTCCGGATGTGAACAATCCCGGATTTAGAGCCGTTACTTTTGATGAAGTGGCGGATGCTTATACCGAACAAATAAAAGGATTGGTGGAAGGAGGCGTAGATATTTTATTGGTGGAAACCATATTTGATACGCTCAATGCAAAAGCAGCAATCTATGCTATTAAAAACTTCTTCGCTAAGAACAATTTACCCGAACTACCGATTATGATTAGTGGCACCATAACAGATGCCAGTGGAAGAACATTAAGCGGACAAACGTTAGAGGCGTTTTATGTATCAGTTGTTCATGCGAATCCATTAAGTATTGGTTTGAACTGTGCGTTAGGCGCAAGTGAAATGAGACCACATATTGAAGAGCTTTCTTCTATTGCAAAATGTTTCACCTCAGCATATCCAAATGCAGGACTTCCAAACGCTTTTGGTGAATATGATG
>CALQJH020000104.1 GCA_943330835.2 Candidatus Kuenenia stuttgartensis | reverse complement strand
TTTTCTGTTTTCAAATGAATATTGTTACCTTTGCCGTCCAAAAAATAAATGGTTAATAAATGCCAACAATACAACAATTAGTAAGAAAAGGAAGAGAAATCATTAAAGCGAAGAGTAAATCAAGAGCTTTAGATAGTTGTCCTCAACGTCGTGGAGTATGTACGAGAGTGTATACAACAACGCCTAAAAAACCGAACTCAGCTTTACGTAAAGTTGCGAAAGTTCGTTTGACAAATAAAATTGAGGTTATTGCCTACATTCCAGGTGAAGGTCATAATTTACAAGAGCACTCCATCGTGTTGATTCGCGGAGGAAGGGTTAAAGATTTGCCAGGTGTACGTTATCATATCGTTCGTGGTAGTTTAGATACTGCAGGTGTGAAAGATCGTAAACAAAGCCGTAGTAAATACGGGACTAAAAAAGCAAAAAAATAATATTATCAAAATAGTAAGTCATATTCTGACTAAAAATAACAACAATGCGTAAGACACAACCGAAAAAGATTCCATTAGCACCAGATCCAAAGTTTAATGACAAATTGGTTACAAGATTTGTGAACAACCTTATGTGGGAAGGTAAAAAAAGTGGAGCGTTTAATATTTTTTATGACTCTTTAGAAAAGGTAGCAAAGATTACCGGTGAAGATGGTTATGAAGTTTGGAAAAGAGCGTTAACGAATATCACTCCTGGAGTTGAAGTACGCAGTCGCCGTATTGGTGGTGCAACTTTCCAGATTCCTTCTGAAGTTCGTCCAGACAGAAAAATTTCATTAAGTATAAAATGGATGGTACGTTACAGTCGTGAAAGAAATGGTCGTAGCATGGCTGATAAATTAGCTAATGAAATCGTAGCAGCAAGTAAAGGTGAAGGTGCATCATACAAGAAGAAAGAAGATACGCACCGTATGGCTGAAGCTAACAAGGCTTTTGCTCACTTTAGAATCTAATGTATTCACTATAAAATATTCAACCACTCTCCCTAAAAGAGTGGTTTTTTTATGTCTTCAATTTACCCCAGAATTTGCAGTTGAAATCTATTACAAGAAAAAAATCCTGCAAAGACAAGCGTTTGCTTGATTTTTCGATCTCATCATAGTTCACTATGTTTTCGACCAAAAAATCGGATCAACCACTCGTCTTTATTGACTTTTTTCTTTTCATCACAATTCCAACTGCAAAATCCGGGTTTAAAGTATTTAATAGAAAATTAAATTACGCTGTAGTTGAGCGGTTGTAATGATAAGCAAAGAAATGCTATGAATTATTGGTGCGATGCTTTTAAATTGGCACGAGCCGTAGAAAACAATTCAATTGACTACTGCTGGATAGGAGCAGAAGGGGATAATGCTGGAGCACTTGTGTCCTGTTCAGAGATGGAAGGAGCAGAGGTATTGCTCTTTCCCTTTTTCTGTTGCTCTTTTTCTATTTTTCGCTTCTCTTTATCTTCTTTTTCTTTTAGGTCTTTTTGCTCTTTTTCTAGTCTCTTTTTTTCTTTATACTCTTTTTCTTTTTGATCCTTTTCCTTCTTTTTTAATTCTTTCTGCTCTTTTTCGTCTTTTTCTTTTTGATCCTTCTCTTTTTTCTTTAGATCTTTCTGTTCCTTTTCTTTCTTTGCTTTTTCTTCTTTCTTTGATTTTTCCGCAGCTTTTTTTTCTGATTTAGTTAGAATTTTAGTTGTTGATTCATCGGCCTGTTCATCATCTATTTTTAATTTTGCATGCTGGATATTAAAGAAGAAAGTACTTATGGTCATATCATTCATTTCAGCTTTTATAATTTCCATAAAATCACCCTGTTTATTCCAGTCTGCGTCTTTTTTTTCTATTTTGTATCCAACATTTGGAATAAAGTATTCTCCATCAGCCAAGCCTAAAGAAAAGATAGCTGTTTCCGGAGTATTGCCTTTCCCACTATAAATCATGGCTTCCATAATCTTGTCGTTTAGGCTCATGAAATAGACGGAACTGTCTTTGTAAGTTATGGAGCTATCGAATTTACCGTCTTTTGCATAGGCATAACTGAGACGGTTATAGGCAAATGAAATTTCCCTTAAGACCAATAAACTCAATGGGTGAGTTTGCAAGAAAGGTCTAGATTTATTTATAGCTTCATGAAATTCACCCTTTTTATTATGGTCGAAAATTTCAGTTTCTTTTTCCATATCATCAAGTGGTTTGAAATGTGGGTTTTCGGTAAACCCAATCATTAAAGCCAGGGTTTCTGACTTCGTAAGCATAGAGTCATTATCCAGAAACCGGATCAAGATTTTCTGATACGAAAGCCCGCTATTTTTATCTTGACTACTATCTAAAATAGCCTTAAAATCCCTGCTATACATAAACGGAGGTATTGCTATAGTATCGCTGTTTTGTGCATATGATGAGGAAGAAAGAAGTATTAAGGACAGTAAAAGTGTTATTCTGTTTGGCATAGTGTATTTTTTCGCTTTGTAAATTAGTTAATTGTGCTAATAGTAAGTTGATAAACCATGCAAAAATATTAATATTCCCTTTGAGGAGAACGTTTATTTTATTACCTTTGCGCCGCTAAAGGATTCAGTAATGCTGTTTTTTGTATTGAACTGTTTAGCTTAAAATGAGAGCATAAATTATCATATCAAACAATCGATTAGCATTATGCTATCGGCACCTAAAGAGATTTCTTTAGCAATAAGTTACAAATTCACAAAAAAATCAAAAATCAAAATAAAGAAAAATGTCAGATTTACGTTATCAACGAAACTTTGGGATTGCCGCACACATTGATGCTGGTAAAACCACAACCACCGAGCGTATATTGTATTATACAGGTGTAAACCATAAAATCGGAGAAGTGCATGAAGGTGCTGCTACGATGGATTGGATGGCTCAAGAGCAAGAAAGAGGTATCACTATTACTTCTGCTGCTACTACTTGTTTTTGGAATTTTCCAACAACACAAGGAGCTAAAATTGCAGATACCAAACAATTTAAGTTCAACATTATCGATACTCCAGGTCACGTGGATTTTACTGTAGAGGTAGAGCGTTCACTTCGTGTATTGGATGGCTTGTTGGCATTGTTTTGTGCAGTTTCTGGTGTTGAACCACAATCGGAAACAGTTTGGCGCCAGGCAAATCGTTATAAAGTTCCACGTATCGGATTCGTAAATAAAATGGATCGTAGTGGAGCTGATTTTTTAAATGTAGTGAAGCAAGTAAAAGAAATGTTGGGTGCGAAAGCGGTTCCATTACAGTTACCTATAGGTGCAGAAGATGATTTCAAAGGCGTGGTAGATTTAATCACGATGAAAGGTATGGTTTGGGATGATGCTTCTCAAGGGATGACATATCAGGAAGTTCCTATTCCTGCGGATATGGTAGATGACGTAAACGAATGGAGACAACATTTGGTGGAAGCGGTAGCAGAATATGATGATAAATTATTAGAGAAATTCTTTGATGATCCAAATAGCATTACCGAAGATGAAATGCATGAAGCTATTCGTAAAGCGGTTATTGATATTTCCATTATTCCAATGATGTGTGGATCTTCTTTCAAAAACAAAGGCGTACAAACTGCACTGGATGCTATCTGTCGTTATTTACCTGGTCCTTTGGATATAGATGCTGTTAAAGGAACTAACCCAGATAATGGTCAGGAAGTTTTACGCAAAGCAGATGCAAAAGAACCATTTGCAGCATTAGCTTTCAAGATTATGACTGATCCTTTCGTAGGACGTTTGGCGTTCTTCAGAGCATATAGTGGTCACTTAGATGCGGGATCTTATGTTTTAAATACTAGAACAGGTAAGAAAGAACGTATCAGTCGTATCATGCAGATGCATGCTAACAAACAAAACCCAATTGATTTTATTGAAGCAGGAGATATTGGCGCAGGTGTTGGATTTAAAGATATCAAAACAGGAGATACCTTGTGTGATGAAAATCATCCAATAGTATTAGAAGCAATGACTTTCCCAGAGCCCGTAATTTCTATTGCAGTTGAACCAAAAACACAGGCGGACGTAGACAAAATGGGTATGGCTATTGCTAAACTTGTAGAAGAAGATCCAACTCTACGTGTACGCACAGACGATGAAACTGGTCAAACTATTTTGAGTGGAATGGGAGAGTTGCATTTAGAGATTATTGTTGACAGAATGAAGCGTGAATTTAAAGTTGAAATCAATCAAGGTGCACCGATGGTGGCATATAAGGAAGCTTTCAAACTTTCAGTTCAACATAGAGAAACCTATAAGAAACAAACGGGTGGTAGAGGTAAGTTTGGTGATATCGCATTTGAGATTGGGCCAGCAGATGAAGAGTGGATGAAAGAAAATCCATTAGGTGGATTACAGTTTGTTAATGAAATTTTTGGTGGTAGTATTCCTAAGGAATTTATTGCTCCAATTATTAAAGGGTTTACAAATAGTATGACAACTGGTGTATTAGCTGGTTATCCAATAGTAGACATGAAAGTAAGAGTGTTTGATGGTAGTTACCATGATGTGGATTCTGATGCAATCTCTTTTGAATTGTGTGCTAAACAAGGATTCCGTGAAGCAGGACGTAAAGCAAAACCTACTTTACTTGAGCCAATCATGAAAGTAGAAGTTTTGACTCCGGATCAATACATGGGTGATGTAACGGGAGATCTTAACCGTCGTCGTGGTATGCTGGAAGGAATGGATAGTAAGCATGGTGTTCAGGTAATCAAAGCAAAAGTTCCTTTAAGCGAAATGTTTGGTTATGTAACACAATTGCGTTCATTATCTAGTGGACGTGCTACATCTACAATGGAATTTAGTCATTATGCTCCTGCACCAAATAACGTTGCTGAAGAGGTAATTGCTAAATCTAAAGGAAAAATGAAAGTAGAAGATTAATATAATTAAGTCTATTTCAACATAATAAGCGCCCTGTTCGATAGAATGGGGCGCTTATTATTTTAGATGTATGCTGTGGTAATATGCCATATGCCATATGCCATGGTACGAACCAGGCACGAACCATGGCTTAGAATAAAAATATTGTCTATAAAATCAACAAACACGACATATCAATTCTATATGGTACGAACCAGCTACGAACCATTGTAAGCCATGGAACCTTACCAAGACGCCTTTTTCTGA
>CALQJH020000103.1 GCA_943330835.2 Candidatus Kuenenia stuttgartensis | reverse complement strand
CTTCCCCTTTTCAAAACTTCCATACTTGTCATCAATTTTCAATGCCTTAGCACCATTACTGGTAGCCCATTTCAGCATTTCAGATAAGGAAAGATCAGGATACGCTTTTTGTAAAGTGTTGATTTCTTCAAGAATAGAGAGTTGGTCATTCGAAGCCAAACTATCCGTTCCTAAAACAATATTACATTGGTTACGAACAAACAAATTGATATCAGGAAGTTTATTACTGATATACACGTTAGCGTTAGGACACAAGCAGAAATACAAATTTGAAGATTCCTGATTAAAAATAATTTTTGCTGCCGCTATATCCTCTTCATTTGTAAAAAGATTATGAACCAGAATAAGTCGGTTTTTTGTTTTGAAATAAGGCAGAAAATGGCGTAAACTACTCTCCCCTTTTGAATCAAAAGAGGATGTGTCGATATTTAGTTGATTATATAATTTTAAAAAATCACCGGACTTATTTTTAAACCATTCGTTTTCTTCCTCCGTTTCCTGGTTATGCATTGTGATAATTTCATTGCCATAAAAATGAGTGATTTTTTCCAGCAAGTCTGTTGATACGGAATAAGGCGCATGTGGAACGATAGAATGATGTTCAAGTTTTTCTGCAAATTGATGGTACAAGTTTTCAATAATTGAAAAGCGTGGTGTTGCGGCATTTTTTGGAAATCCACTGACCTCAAGAAAATTATGATAATAAAGATTGTTCTTAGTTTTTTGAGTGATGGTATGGTTTGTATTGCAGATATCACCCACGGCAACAATGCCATTTTTTTTCATCTCTGCTTCTGAAATTTCAATGGCTTCAAAAATTTGCAACTCACTGGATTTTCTGCCATCAACAATTTGCAGAACAAAATCAACCAGACCGGTATGTTTTGGAATAATGCCCTTCAGGTGAGAAAGCTCTAGATGACAATGAGCATTAATAAACCCTGGAGATAAAATACCTTCCTGCCATTCAATATCATCACCGGCGTCCATTTTATTGACAATGTCAATTATAGTGCCTTTATGATCAAGAATAAGTACATTTCCGGCTGGCAAAATCTCATAGCCATTAAAAATTTGAGGTGCTGTTAATTTTCTATACAAAATGATTGGTTGATATCATGTAAATTTGCACGCTTTGACAGAGGATTCCAATTTTTTTTCTCCATCAAAGAAATGAATAACAAGTTGAGCTTAAAAAATAAGTTATCACTTGAGGAATATAAAATTACGATATGTTAGATAAACTTGATGCGATAAAGGCAAAATTTGATAATCTGGGCGTTGCGCTTACGAATCCTGAGATTGTAAGAGACAATAAGAAATTCAGCGCAATGAGTAAAGAGTACAGGAGTCTGGGTAAAATTGTTGATGTAAGAAATGCTTATGTAAAATTGCTGGATGATATTGGTTTTAATAAAGAGGTTTTAAATGGCGAAGATGATGAGATGAGAGAAATGGCAAAAGATGAATTGCCTTTAATGGAAGAAAAGAAAGACTTGATTGAAAAGGAAATTCGCAATATGCTTATTCCAAAAGATCCTTACGATGAAAAAAATGCCATTCTGGAAATCAGGGCTGGTACCGGTGGTGATGAAGCTTCTTTATTTGCAGGTAATTTGCTCAGGATGTATTTAAAATATTGTGAAAAGAAAGGATGGAAAACAAGTGTATTGAGTGAAAGTGAAGGTACTGTTGGAGGCTACAAAGAGGTGCAGGTAGAAGTTGTGGGAGATGATGTGTATGGCACATTGAAATTCGAAAGCGGTGTTCATCGTGTGCAGCGGGTACCCGACACCGAAGCCAGTGGAAGAGTACATACAAGTGCCGCTACCGTAGCTGTAATGCCGGAAGCTGAAGAAGTAGATTTTGAATTAAAAGAGAGTGATGTAAAAATGGAAACTGCAAGAAGTGGTGGTGCAGGAGGACAAAATGTAAATAAAGTAGAAACCAAAGTTTTCCTAACGCATAAGCCTACGGGCATAGTGGTGGTTTGTCAAACAGAAAGAAGCCAGTTGGGCAACAGAGAAAAAGCAATGGACATGCTTCGTACTAAATTATATGATGAGGAAGTACGAAAAGCGGAAGAAGCTATTTCACATAAAAGAAAAAGTCTCGTGAGTACAGGTGACCGAAGTGCAAAAATTCGCACCTACAATTATCCACAGGGAAGAGTTACCGATCATAGAATTGGTCTTACCGTTTACAATCTCGATAGCGTTTTGAATGGTGAAGTACAAGAGTTTATTGAGGCTTTACAATTTGCAGAAAATGCAGAAAAATTGACTACACAACAATAAAATATTTCATTGGAAAAGGCAAACAACAGAAGATCATTTTTCAAAAGAGACGGACTTGACAACAAGTCCGAAATGAGTTTTATTGATCATTTGGAGGCTTTGAGATGGCATATTACGAGATCTGTAATAGTGTGGTTGGTAATTGCCATTACATTGTTTATGAAAATAGACTGGATATTTGATCACATTATTTTCGCTCCTGCTGAATCAGATTTTATTACTTACCGTGGGCTGTGTAATCTCAGTCATTATTTAAAATTAGGAGATGCGCTTTGTATGCCTCCTGTTAATATTCAGTTGCAGGGAAATACCATCAGCGGCCCTTTTATGTCTGCAATTTCTATTGCCATGATTGGTGGATTGATTGTGGCGTTTCCTTATTTATTTTGGGAGTTATGGAAATTTATTAAGCCGGCTTTATCGCCAAAGGAATTAAAATATTCTCGAGGTAGTATTTTTTGGGTTTCCCTTTGTTTCTTTCTAGGCGCAATTTTCGGGTATTTTTTATTGGCTCCTTTCACCTTTAATTTCTTGGCCAATTTCACCCTGGGAACAAAAGGCGCGTACAAATACATGCCTACTTTAGATGATTACATCGATACACTTAATGATATTATTTTAGGATGTGGTTTATCCTTTGAACTACCGATCTTAGCATACGTGTTGGCAAAAATAGGGTTGATTACTAGTGCATTCTTAAGAAAATATCGCAAGTATGCCTTCGTAATTATTTTAATTGTGGCAGCAATTATCACCCCATCTCCAGATTGGACAAGTCAGATTATTGTTGCAGTTCCGTTATTATTGCTTTATGAAATCAGCGTCATCATTGCAGCAAGAGTTGATAAAGAAAATGAACAGAAAGAGAAGGAATGGAGTTAAGGGTTGGAAGACAGTTTAATAGTAGATTAGTTGAGAGGTTGATTTGCTGAGTGACTGATTGGGGAATTTGTTTTTGTTTGTTGTTTGAGTCTATTTTTAATTTTTCACTTTTTAATTTTGACTTTATCATGAATACACTTGACTTAACAAAGCCCATCGCGATTGGCTCCGACCACGCTGGTTTTGAATACAAAGAGCAATTAAAATCGTTCCTCGCCAGTAAAAATTTAATCTGCAAAGACTTTGGCACACATAGCAATGCATCTGTAGATTATCCTGATTATGCACATCCAGTAGCAACAGCAGTAGAGAACCAAGAAGCTTCTTTTGGCATTTTGATTTGTGGCAGTGCCAATGGTGTAGCTATTACTGCTAATAAACATCAAGGGGTAAGAGCTGCTTTGTGTTGGACAAAAGAAGTGGCAGTTTTAGCAAGACAACACAATGACGCCAATATTATTTGTTTGCCTGCAAGATTTATAAGCGAATCAGATGCTGAAGAATTAGTCGCTGTATTTATGGAAACTTCCTTTGAAGGTGGTCGACATCAAAACAGAGTTGATAAAATTTCTTGTTGATAACGATAACATATAAACGCAATTTTAAAATCATGAGAAAAATACTTTCGCTTACTCTTATTATTTTTATACAATCAATTGTTATAGGACAAGTTAACCCTGCTGCTACATACGCTTCCATTGTTTCAGCTGCTGAATTAAAAAAGCATCTTTCTGTTATTGCAAGTGATGCAATGGAAGGAAGAGAAACAGGAACGGCAGGCCAAAGAAAAGCAGCGGCATACATAGAAAAGCATTTCAAATCTATAGGTCTTCAACAAGCTCCTTCCCTTAATGGATACCAGCAATTCTTTCCCATAAAACAAGATTCTATTCAACAGGTATCTTTTTCCGCAGCTAATGAAGAAGCTGTTTGGGGAATTGACTTCATTTCACCGGTAAGTTCTAATGAGACCACATCGTTTAAAAATGATGAACTTGTTTTTGTTGGATATGGAATTGAAGATGACCTATATAGCGATTATGAAAACCATGATGTCAAAGGAAAAGTAGTAGTGTTTTTTAAAGGAGAGCCTCAGCAAAAAGGGAAATATTTCATCTCCTCAGACGGCAGCGCTTCCCTATGGTCTGATGGCGGAACAGGGCTGATAACAAAATTAGAAATAGCTAAAACGAAAGGGGCTGTTGGAGCTTTAATCATTGACCCTGCTCAAGCCAGCTTCAATTCACAAACCATTAAAAGAAGTAAAAAAACTAGTCTTTACTACCCTACAGCCATAGACGAAAGCAATAGAGTAAACTTTGTTTACATCAGTCATGATTACGCAATGAAAATAATTGGTGCAGACTTTGAACTAATACTATCCGTTGCAAAAAGAAAAGAATTATTAAACAGTATTTCACTTTACAAAAAAATAGCGATTGCATACAGTTATAAAAAATACGCTGAAGTTGTAAATGCTTCAAATGTTCTTGGTGTGATAGAAGGTTCAGACAAAAAAGATGAATACGTTTTTCTTACGGCACATTATGATCATTTAGGTATACAGAATGGCGTGATTTATAATGGAGCTGATGATGATGGAAGTGGGACAGTGACTGTATTACAAATGGCTACAGCATTTGCAAAAGCAAAACAAGAAGGAAAAGGGCCCAGAAGAACGATAGTATTCATGGCCTTTAGTGGGGAAGAAAAAGGTTTGTGGGGAAGTGAATACTATTCCGATAATCCAATATTTCCATTAGAAAAAACTTCTGTTGATTTGAATACAGATATGATTGGGAGAATTGATACCGAAAGAAAAACGGCAGATTCCTTGAATTATGTTTATGTAGTTGGGCATGATAAAATAAGTTCTGAATTGCCATTAATAAATGAAGCTGCAAACAAAAAAACAACGAAATTAGTTCTTGATTACAAATTTGACGACCCTAAAGATCCGAACAGAATCTACTATAGAAGCGATCAT
>CALQJH020000102.1 GCA_943330835.2 Candidatus Kuenenia stuttgartensis | reverse complement strand
GGAAGGTTTGAAAATTCTTTCGCTTCAACTTTTCCAATAAATCTTATAAAAATAGCCAGTAAAATTAATCCTGTAGTAATGGAAAAGGATAAGTTGTCTTTTACCAACTGAGTAAGTCCTAGATGCGATAAATAAAGCAACACTACAACAAATACATAGGCGGAAAGTTTTTTTACAGCATAGGGAACGGGGTAATACTTTTGACCAAGTTTATAACTACTCACCATCATAAAAAAGTAGCAAGAAAAAGTAGCAATAGCTGCGCCATAATAATGTAATTTCGGAATCAATAAAATGTTCAGCACAATGGTAATAAGCGCGCCAACAATCGTAATCATTGCACCATAAGTATTTTTATTCGTCAGTTTATACCAGATGCTCAAATTGTAATAAATCCCTAAAAAAATATTTCCTAATGCTAATATTGGAATGGCGCCAAATCCTTCTATCCAGTGTTTATTTGAAAAAGTCAGGAATATCCATTTGAAAACATCAAGAAATAATCCGATGAAGAGAAACATAAAACAGCATACAATTACAAAAAATTTCATGACTCTGGCATAAGTAAGTTGTGCATTTTCATTTTTACTTTGGTTGAAAAAAAACGGCTCAGCTGCCATTCTGAATGCCTGAATCATTATAGTGGTAAGCAACGCCAGTCTGAAAATATTGGCAAAAATGCCTGCTTCATGATTGGCTTGCTGTATGGGTAAATCAACAACATGGCGATAAATCAATCTGCTCAGCACATCATTAACCATGCCACCCAATCCTACGATGATCAATGGTGCGCTGTATTTCATGACTTCCTTCCACAATTTAAAACTGAATTTTAATTTTATCTGTCGTATTACTTTTTGTAAAATGATTAGCGTAACAATATTCTCAATGATATTACCAACGAGATAATATCCAATCCCCAATTGAGGAAAATAGAAGTGCGACAAGAAACTTTCCGGATTTTTTTTAAGAATCGAAGGAACTATTCCCAGGAAAAAAATAACGACACCTATATTGGTAAAAATAGCCGCTACTCTGGCAAATGCATACATTTTAGGTCGATTCTCCTGACGCAATTTTGCAAAGGGAAGTGTATTTAAATTGTCAATGGCTAAAATGCCAATCATCCATAAAACATATTCCGGATGTTCATTAAGATGCGCAACGGATGTAATGGAACCTCTGCAAAGCCATAGAATGATGCTAAAAAAGAAGGTTGAAATAATTAAAGAAATAGAAAGCGTACTGTATAATTTTGTCTTGTCGTGTGTTTGAGAAAATTTAAAATAAGAGGTTTCTAAACCATAAGCATAAACTGCATTTAAAAATGGAATCATGGCATATACCTGAACTAGATCCGCAGTTTCTTCTGGCATTTCAATAAAAAAGGGCAAGGCCATATTCATCAAATATCCAAGAAAACGATAGGCAATTGTTGGTACGCCATACCATAATGTTTGTCCGACTAATTTTTTTATTCCACTCAATGATGTAAAGTTTAAATCTAATTTACAGAATAAATGATGGTTTGATTGAAAACAGCAGCTTCTTTAATTTGGTTTTATTTTTTTTCTGACTTCTTTTTTTTCTGATGCTATTTTTTTTGATGATAATCTTTTTTGTTTTGATGCTTTAGTTGGCTTTGTTGGTTTTCTTTTTTTCGGAACAATTAATGCTTTTTGGATAAGGGCGTTAATTTTCCTGACAACGTCTTCTTTATTGGCAAATTGTGTTCTTTCCAATTGACTTTTTACGAGCAGACAACCAGCTGCATTTATTTTACGAGCCAATTTATCGGTTATCAATTTTTTTTCTTCCTCTGAAAACAGTTTGGAGCTTTCTACGTTCCAATATCCTTCAACCATGGTTTCAACCTTGTTTACATGCTGCCCTCCTTTTCCTCCGCTTCTAGCCGTTTTGAATGTTATTTCCTTTATTACATCAATCATTAGCTCAAAAATACCAATAAATAGCCCGAGTTTGATAATATACCCATTTTACTAAGGACAATATTTCGGTATGAACGAAAAATTGTACATTTTTGCATCAAATAGCAATATCGTTTGTTACTAACCGAGAATGATCATAAAGGCTATAACATGTGGTAAAAGAAAAACAATAATTATCAACACATGAAATGTATAAGTTAGGCATGAAGAACAGCATTTATAATTCATTGATGGAAAGGAAACAGCAGCAAAAAAAATCTTTTGCTGTTTTAGTTGATCCTGATAAAGTCAATGAAAAGCGCATGGAAAAACTTATCCGTCTTGCTATAGATGCCAAGGTTGATTACTTTTTTGTTGGAGGCAGTTTAGTTGTTTCTGATTATCTGGATCAATGTGTATTAGCCATAAAAGAGAACTGTAATATCCCCGTAATACTTTTCCCAGGAAGTCCTTCTCAAATTAGCAAACATGCTGATGCCCTTTTATATCTTTCCCTGATAAGTGGGCGTAATCCCGAATTATTAATTGGTCAGCATGTTGTTTCTGCACCTGCTGTAAAGCAAAGTGGCTTGGAAATACTTTCTACAGGATATATGGTTATTGATGGCGGCGCACCCACTACCGTTTCTTATATTAGCAATGCTAATCCGTTGCCTGCGGATAAAAATGAAATCGCTATGTGTACAGCAATGGCGGGTGAAATGCTTGGTATGAAATTAATTTATATGGATGCAGGGAGTGGCGCCAAAAAACCTGTTTCAGAATCCATGATTCAAAAAGTAGCTTCTTGTATTGAGGTTCCGTTGATTGTTGGTGGTGGCATCATTAATCCAGAAAAGGCTTATTTAAACTGCAAAGCAGGAGCGGATTTGATCGTTGTTGGAAATGCAATAGAAAAAGACGAAAATTTAATTAAGGAAATATCATCTGCAGTTCATGGAAATATTGCTTCTGTAATTTTATAGCACGAGTTTCTTAAACCTTTAAATTTCTTAAACCTTTAAATTTTTATATCCTAGCTTTACAACATAGTAATTGCATACATGTCCACTCCCAATTTAAATACAAATAAAGACTTTTTACATTCTCCTGATAAAGAATTTGAGAATAACATCAGACCTGGATATATCAAAGAATTCAGCGGTCAAGGACAAATCATTGACAATATTTCAATTTTTATTAAGGCTTCCAAATTAAGAGGAGAGGCATTGGATCATATCTTATTTCATGGTCCTCCTGGTTTGGGTAAAACAACTCTTTCTAGAATCGTTGCCAATGAAATGGGAGTTAGTATTAAAGAGACTTCTGGCCCTGTTATTGAAAAGCCAGGTGATTTAGCAGGATTACTTACGAATTTAGAGCCAAATGATGTGCTGTTCATAGATGAAATTCATCGATTGAGTACTGTTGTAGAAGAGTATTTATATGCAGCGATGGAAGACTTTAGAATTGACATCATGATTGATAGCGGTCCTAACGCAAGAAGTGTGCAATTGACTTTGAATCCTTTTACTTTGATTGGGGCAACTACAAGAAGCGGATTGCTCACTGCGCCTTTGTTATCGAGGTTTGGTATCAAAGCAAGATTAGAATATTACGATGCTGAAACCTTGAAGAATATTCTATTACGCAGCGCCAATATTTTACAAACAAAAATCACCAGCGATGCCGCAGCGGAAATTGCAAGAAGAAGCAGGGGCACACCAAGAATTGCTAATGGTTTACTTAGAAGAGTACGTGATTTTGCACAAGTCATAGGAAATGGGGTGATTGACATGGGTATTACCGAGCATGCATTAAAGGCGTTGAATGTAGACCAGCATGGATTGGATGAAATGGATAACCGAATTTTAAGTACCATAATTGATAAATTCAAAGGCGGACCTGTGGGTATTACAACTATCGCAACTGCAGTTGGAGAAGAAACGGGTACTTTAGAAGAAGTATATGAGCCCTTTTTAATTCAGGAAGGTTTTATCATGAGAACGCCAAGAGGAAGGGAAGCTACCGAAAAAGCATATAAGCACCTAGGAAAAGTGCCGCACAAAGGCGGCACTCAACATGGTTTATTTGGAAGTTAAAAAGGATTTATGCAGTTTCCACGAGTCTGAAACCATTCCCATGAATATTCACTATTTCTAATTTCGAATCGTCTTTTAAATATTTGCGAAGCTTGGCAATATAAACATCCATGCTACGTCCGTTGAAGTAAGTATCACTTCCCCATATTTTTTTCAAGGCTACTTCTCTTGGTAATAAATCATTTTTATAATCTGCCAGCATCTTTAGTAACTCATTCTCTTTAGGAGAAAGTACATCCACTTTTCCGTCGGCAGAGAGCTCGCGAAGACGGGGATTAAAATGATATTTTCCAAGATCATATTCTGCATTTACTTCTTCACGATGGGTTTCCTCATTGCGTTTGATGATGGCTTTTATTTTGTGTAATAAAACTTCGCTGTCAAATGGCTTAGTAATATAATCATCTGCACCGAGTTTATAACCTTGAATAATGTCGTCTTTCATGGTTTTTGCGCTCAAAAAGAAAAGCGGCACATCAGGATTAATATCCCTTATAGCTTCTGCTACTGTAAACCCATCCATGTTTGGCATCATTACATCTAACAGACAGATATCAAACTTTTCTCTTTGAAAGGCTGCAAGACCAAGACGTCCATCTCTTTCAAGTGTTACCTCGTAATCATTTAATTCGAGATAATTTTTCAGTACCATGCCAAGATTCGTATCGTCTTCGCAGAGTAAAACTTTTGGCTTAGATGTTTCCATAAAATTGATTTTAGTTACTCCAAATTATACAAATGAAAACTTAAAGTGACGTTGTTGACTCTAATATTTTGTTAAAGCGGTTATTAATTTAATTCTTGGTTGCACAAAAATAGGGGATTGAATTTTGATAAAAACAAAATTAGACATGTATACGACTAATAGCTATCAGCTATTTTTTTTGACATAGCGTTTGTCTGTCAGTGTTTTTAAAAAGGCCACAATATCTTTTTGTTCTTGTTTGGAAAGCCCAAGCGGTTCTTTCAATGCATGATCTATATTGACACTATTGGGAACTATTTTTTTGGTGTTATTATAATACTCAACCACTTCCTCCAAAGTTTTAAACATCCCATTATGCATATAAGGAGCGGTAACTGCAATATTTCTTAATCCGGGAGTTTTAAATTTTCCAATATCCTGAATATTATTGGTGATTAAATATCGGCTACTATCATTCCATTCTTTTCCATTAAACAATCCAATATTTTTAAAACCATCATCAGTAAAATCTACCTGAAAATGACAATCAAAGCACTTTGCCTTATCGCTCAAAAAAACCTGGCGACCTCGCTCTTCAGCTGGCGATAATTTTTTAATATTATTACTCCAGTCGTCAAATTTGCTGTCTGTAGTTTCAAGCGTATTTTCATAAGCGGCAAAAGCGTCAGCAAGATTTTTTTCGTTTGCATTGCTTTTAAACACAAGCTGAAATTGCTTAT
>CALQJH020000101.1 GCA_943330835.2 Candidatus Kuenenia stuttgartensis | reverse complement strand
TGGTTCTAATAGTCCAAGCGTAAATTTAGGATGGTTACTCGATTTTGGTCCTATGCCTCGTGAAAGCACTTTCATAGGAGTATTCTAGCTTTTATCTTAAAAAATATTGTTGGGTAACCAATTATTCTGGATAAAAAATCACCTCTGCTATGGTACGAACCAGGTACGAACCATGGCAGAGGGATGTGTAGAAAATGAAATCAGTGATCGGTGAAAAAACAATTCAAAAAAAGGGTTTTCATGCGTATATTCGCGACAATCGAACGACAAATAAATTTACAAAATGAAAAAAATAGCTGTTATATTAACCTGCATGCTTTTGGCAGGAATTTCTATATCATTACAGGCACAAATTATCTCAGTAACATCTGGAACGGATTTTAATATTGCGGCCAATACAGTTATTGCTGCAGACAGTATGGATATTACACCAGCTTCCGATTTTACTATAAATGGCAGCAGTCTTGTACGAAGTAATGTGGTCAATAACAGTACCAGTTTTCCCTACATCAATAGGGTATACCAGTTTAGCCAACCTACAAATGCTTTCAATGGAGCATTAAAAGTATATTATAACAATGGAGAGTTGAATGGCATGCCTGAAGCTGCCTTAAAAACACTTTGCCATAATAATATTTCATGGCAGCCAGATCCTGAAACTGTAAACAACAGCACCAATAATACAGTAGAAAGCAGTGTATTAAATGCAACAGCACTTAAAGAAATTACCGCAAGTTATTTTGCTAAACTACAGTTAAAGGCATTTTTAGAAGGGTTTTATTTAAGTTCGGGTTTAATGAGATCAACACTTTATGATCTAGAAGCCAGTACGGATAACACAGCTACAGACTCTGTTGAAATTAATTTATGGAGCACAGCGAATCTAAGTAATCCTTCTCCGAATTACAGTTCAAAAGGGATTTTACATAATGATGGGAAAGCAACTTTATTATTCTCAGGATTTGCATTAGACAGCAGTTATTATATTCAAGTAAAACACAGAAACAGTGTGGCGGTGTGGAGTGCATCACCTATATCAGTTGCCTCCACAACAGATTATGATTTTACGAATAGCCTAGCTTCGGCATATGGGGATGGCGTTAATCCTTCCATGAAATTGAAAAGTGGTGGAAAGTATGCAATGTATTCTGGTGATATAAATCAAGATGGAGGCGTTGATATATTAGATATGCAACAAGCAGAAAATGACGCATCTAAACTTTCTTATGGATACAATTCAAGCGACTGCAATGGCGATAAAGCAACAGATATTCTTGATATGCAGCTTATTGAAAATAATGCATCATTATTTCTGTATACTGCCAAACCTTAGTTTGAACTTAAAGAATTATGAAAAGGAAGAGACGCAGTGAATAATCGTATCTGCTTATCAACTAACCAACTAATCAACTAATCAACTACTTCACAATTCCCATTTTAGCTTCTATGCTCAATGTAGCATGAGGAACTGCTCTTAATCTAGCTTTATCGATAAGTCTGCCTGTAACCCTGCAGATGCCGTAGGTTTTATTTTCAATACGCATTAGCGCTTTTTCCAGATGGTCAATAAAAGAAATCTGACGACTGGCCATTTGACTTAATTGTTCTCTTTCCATGCTCAGACTTCCATCTTCCATGGTCATATACCTGTTTTCACTTTCATCACCGCCTGTTTCGTCTTTGCGGGTAATTAAACCTTGTAAATAGTTTAATTCTTTTCTAGCTGTTTCAAGCTTACGTTGTATCAATTCTTTAAATTCCTGAAGTTCAACATCTGAATATCTTAAAGAAGGAGCACCTGGATCATTCTTTTTCGAATCGAGTACCGACTTCATGAAATCAGGCTGATATTGTCTGGAAGTTTTGGTATTTATTTTTGGAAGTACTACTGGCTTTGCCGGAGTAATTTTGATATCTTTTGGATGTTTTGCAGCGATAGCTTTTTTTGGCGCTTCTACTATTTTAGCGACTACAGGCTTTTTTACCTCAGCCTTTTTAATTTCAACCATTGGTTTTTTTATCTCGACTTTTTTAGTGGGGGCCACTTTTTTAACTGGAATAATGATCTTTTTGACCTGCACTATTTTTTTAACGGGCGCTACAACTTTTTTAGGCGCTACAACCTTTTTAACGGGCTTAACGATTTTTTTAACGGGTTTGGCCACTTTTTTAGGTGCTACAACCTTTTTAACGGGCTTAACGATTTTTTTTACGGGTTTAGCCACTTTTTTTGGCGCTACCACTTTTTTGACGGGCTTAACGATTTTCTTTACCGGTTTAGCAGTTTTCTTAGCAGGAGCAACTTTTTTAGTTGACTTTGCTTTAACTGGAGCTGGTTTTTTGGCTGCCGATTTCACTTTTGGTTTTTTGGTTGCCATAACTAATTGCTTTTTTGGTTAACATTTACCATCAAGGGAACATCGTTTACCTCAATAGCAATTCCGCTGTTTAATGCAGGAGTGAACTCGAGCGAATCAGCGAGAATTTCGCGGCAAATATAGTCATTAAATTCCATTAAAGATGATTGCAGCTCAGCATTTTCTGCAATTGTCACAATAATTCTGTCGGTCAGTTCGTAGCTGTTTTCCTTTCTAATATTCTGAATTCGGTTGACAAATTCCCTCGCATTTCCTTCATTTTGAAGCACTTGTGAGATGGTAATGTCCAATGCAACAGTCAAAAAACCCTTACTTGCAATCTCAAAACCAGGGATGCTATCCGTAATAATTTCCAGGTCTTCGGAGGTAATTATTATAGGATCTTCCCCATCTTCTACCAATTCCTTGTTTAAGAGATACTCTCCTTGAAGTACTTTTTCTATCAAAGCATTATCAAATTTTTCTATTTCATTGGCCGCCCATTTCATTTTAGGGCCTAATTTTTTACCTAATGTTTTAAAATTGGCTTTTGCTTTCTTTCGAATGAAGTCGTTATTCGCATCTAAAATTTCTACTTCTTTGATATTTGTTTCAGTTTTGATAATATCTTCTATCAATTGGATGTTTTTCACCATTTCGCTATCAAGAGCAGGGATGAACACTTTTTGCAAAGGCTGCCTTACTTTGATATTCACTTTCTTTCTGATAGATAATATTAAAGACGAAGCTTCCTGAGCCAACAACATTCTTTTTTCTAAAGCTGTATTAATGTAACTGGTTTCCGCAACTGGAAATAAAGTGTGATGTACAGAAGTAATTTCAAATCGCTGCGTTACCGAATTGAGGTTATTGTAAAGCCATTCTCCAAAAAATGGTGCAATAGGGGCAATCAATTTGCTTAAGGTTTCCAAACATTCGTATAAAGTTTGATAAGCACATTTTTTATCATGTTCATATTCTCCTTTCCAAAAACGACGACGGCACAAACGAACGTACCAATTGCTCAATTGCGCATCAACAAAATCTTCAATCGCCCTTCCGGCTTGAGTAGGTTCATAAGCATCGAAATTTTCCTCAACAGTTTTCACTAGCGTATTCAACGCGGAAATAATCCATTGATCAATTTCAGGTCTTTCTTGTAAGGGGATTTTATTTTCGCTGAAAGTAAACCCATCCACATTTGCATAAAGTGCAAAAAACTGGTAGGTATTATATAAAGTGCCAAAAAACTTTCTTTGTACTTCCTTGATTCCTTCTTCATCAAATTTCAAACTATCCCATGGAGATGCATTTGTAATCAAATACCAACGCGTAGCATCTGCTCCATATTTACCAATCGTTTCGAAAGGGTCAACTACATTGCCCAAACGCTTACTCATCTTATTTCCTGATTTATCTAAAACCAGTCCATTACTTACCACCGTTTTGTAAGCCACGCTGTCAAAAAGCAACACACCAAGTGCATGTAAAGTATAAAACCATCCGCGCGTTTGATCCACTCCTTCAGCAATAAAATCGGCAGGAAAATTCTCTTTGAAGGTTTCTTTATTTTCAAAGGGGAAATGCCACTGTGCGTATGGCATGGCGCCACTGTCAAACCATACATCTATCAAGTCTGGGATTCTGTTCATTGGCTTGCCCGACTCACTTACCAGAATAATGTTATCTACAAAAGGTTTGTGTAAATCAGCAGTAAGGTGATTGATGTATGCTTCTGTTGATTGATTGTCGGCAGGCTTCCACAATCCCGCATCATGTGATTTTTTTAATTCGTTTTTTAACTCTTCGACAGAGCCGATACATTTATTTTCAGTGCCATCTTCAGTTCTCCAAATCGGTAAGGGTGTTCCCCAATAACGGCTACGGCTAAGGTTCCAGTCCACCATATTTTCCAGCCAGTTGCCGAAGCGCCCTGTTCCTGTACTTGCAGGCTTCCAGTTGATGGTTTTGTTCAACTCAATCATCCTGTCTTTCACTGCGGTAGTTTTGATAAACCAGGCATCTAAAGGATAATAAATGATAGGCTTATCGGTGCGCCAGCAATGCGGATAACTGTGTTCATATTTCTCTACTTTAAACGCACGATTTTCTTTCTTTAGTTTTACAGAAATATCAATATTTACATCTGCATAATCCACCTCGTCTTTATAATTTTTTACATAACGACCGCTAAATTCTCCGACGCCATCAATAAACTTTCCTTGTTTATCTACAAGCGTTAAAATCCCCAAATTGTTTTTCTTTCCTACTTTGTAATCATCAGCACCAAATGCAGGCGCAGTATGCACTATACCAGTTCCATCTTCAGTAGTTACAAAGTCGCCCGTGATAACGATGAATGGTTTCGCATCAGGAGTTTCTTCCTTTATTTTATCTAGAGTATTGGCTTCATAAGGCAGCAGTTGTTCGTAACCGGTACCTTCCATTTCTTTTCCTTTGAAAGAGGAAAGTATTTCCCATGGAATGATTTTATCTCCTTCTTTATATGCTTCAAATGGAGTGTTTTCTGCTTCCGCTTTAAAATATTTTCCAACCAAAGCTTTTGCCAGAATTACTTTAATGGGTAAAGAGGTATAAGGATTAAAAGTTTTTACAAGTACATACTCAATCTCTGGACCAACCGTCAATCCTAAGTTTGAGGGCAAGGTCCATGGAGTAGTCGTCCAGGCCATCAGATAACATTCCTCATCAGCATTTTCTCCAAGTGCTTTTTTAAAATCAGCAGGTAAAGTTGAAGGAATTACTTTAAACATCACAACAGCACTGGTATCTTTTACATCTTTATAAGTACCAGGCTGGTTCAATTCATGAGAAGAAAGTCCTGTACCGGCAGCAGGTGAATAAGGTTGTATACTTACGCTTTCGTAGAGATATCCTTTCTTATGTAATTCACTGAGGCACCACCATAAAGTTTCAATATAATTATTTTCAAAAGTTACATAAGGCTTTTTGAGATCTACCCAATAGCCCATTTTTTGAGTAATATCATCCCATTTGTCTTTGAATTGCATGACCACTTCACGACATTTCTTATTGTAATCTTCAACAGATATTTTCTTTCCAATATCTTCTTTTGTAATGCCCAATTGCTTTTCAACGCCCAATTCTACAGGCAGTCCGTGTGTATCCCAACCACCTTTTCTTTTTACCTGAAAACCTTGCATGGTTTTGTATCTGCAAACCATATCCTTTAGCGTTCTTGAAATAACATGGTGAATGCCAGGCATACCATTGGCACTTGGCGGACCTTCATAAAACACAAAGGGTTTATTGCCTTCACGAATCGCAATACTTTTTTCAAAAGCTTGCTCTGCTTCCCATTTAGCGAGAATTTCACTGCCGATTTCGGGTAAATTTAAATGCTGGTATTCCTTGTATTTGACTGCCATAAGCTATTGCTGACTGAATAAATTCCGTAAAAAATTGAGGGGCGAAGTTAATGATTTGCGAATAGAATTCCATCAAAAACTCGGGTGTGGTTGAGTTAGCGAGGTTTAATGCATCAATAATTCACAAGGTTTTATTCCCGTGTGGTTTTTGA
>CALQJH020000100.1 GCA_943330835.2 Candidatus Kuenenia stuttgartensis | reverse complement strand
CGTGCCCAGAACAGGAATCGAACCTGCACTACCTTGCGATAACCAGATTTTGAGTCTAGCGCGTCTACCAATTCCGCCATCTGGGCAATAAAAATAAGGGATGCGAAAATACATTAATCAACCAACCTATCCAAAATACGCTGCAAATATTTTTTCTTATAATAATATTCCTTCATTTTTAATAAAGACTGTTCTGACGTATTGCTGGTATAGTGTTCAATAATTTCTTTAATCTGATTAAAAAATAGTTCCTCATATTCATTTACTCTTTCTATTGCTGTTGACGGCTCTATTTCTGTTAGTTCTTCATTGAATTCCATCATCTCCATTAAAAAAGCATTCGGTAAACTGTACTTTTCGTTTGGCAAAATCACTTGCAGTACTGTTAAAAAATATTCGAGTGTCTTTTGATTGTCCTTGAATATGATAAATGCTTTATTAATGTCGGCGGATACATCTAGTGCTGCTTCTTTTTCACTTTCAGTGGCATTCGTGAAAAAGTCGGGATGATTTTTTTTCTGTAAATCAAAATACCTTCTGGCTAAGATGCCTTTATCTACTCTAGGAGAAATGGGTAAATCAAATAATTCAAAATAATTCATTTTTCAAAGGTAGGCATGACAATAATAATTTAAAAATGTAAATTGCCGACAAATAAAAACGAAATGCTTAAAATTGGCCTCATCAGAGAAGGTAAAATACCTGCTGATAATCGCGTGGCACTCACTCCCGCTCATTGTAAATTTATCAATAAAACTCAGGAAGGATTAGAAGTTATTGTCCAGCAAAGTGATACTCGTTGCTATACTGATAAAGAATATATAATGGCTGGTGTTGAAGTGAAAGATGATGTTAGTGATTGTGATATTCTTTTGGGTATCAAAGAAGTCCCTTTGAAGATGTTGATTCCCAACAAAACGTATTTGTTTTTTTCTCACACAAAAAAATTGCAACCCTACAATCAAAAATTAATTAAAGAGATTATCGCTAAAAAAATAACGCTAATTGATTATGAATGTCTGGAGCATGAAGACGGAAAAAGAATTATAGGATTTGGTTTTTTTGCCGGTGTGGTCGGTGCGCATAATGGGATTATGGCTTATGGAAAAAAAACAGGTGCGTTTCAATTAGATCGGGTAAATTCAAATGAAAGTTTTAATGACTTGATTCATACTTATTTTGGATTACATATACCGCCAATTAAAATAGCGGTAACGGGTAGCGGCCGCGTTGCTCATGGTGTTTTGGAAATAATGAATTTGTTGGGCATTCACGAAGTGGAACCTGAAGAATATTTGGAGAAGCAATTCCCCTATCCTGTCTATGTGCATCTTAAAGGAAGAGATTTGTATGTGCATACTGAAACAAACACCTACAATCGAAATGATTTTCATCAACATCCTTCATCGTATAAATGTACTTTCGATCAATATGTTCCGCATACGGATATTCTAATGAATGGTATTTATTGGGATCATGATATTCCTAGATTATTTGAAAAAGAAGCCTTGCAAAACCCTGATTTTAATATTAAAACTATCGCCGACATTACAGACGATATGTACGGATCTGTTCCTTGTAACCTGGGTGATTCTACTATCGAAGATCCTGTTTATGGCGTAGATAAGTTGACAATGGAAAAAACGGCACCGTATCTTCAAGATACTATTGATATGATGTCTGTAGGTAATTTACCGAATGAACTGCCAAGAGATGCAAGTCGATATTTTGGCCAGCAATTAATCAAACATGTATTGAAAGATATTGTTGATGGAAATAGTTCAATTATTGACAAAGCTACTATAGTGAAAAATGGTGTGCTAACAGAACATTATAGTTATATGAAAGAATATGCGGGGGTGGTTAGTTAGTTGATTGGTTGGTTAGTTGATGTTAACCTCTGTGTTAACTCATTTTCTCTTGTTCTCTGGGGTTAAAAAAATCAAGAATACGGTGATAGTATAATACGTTAGTTGATTTGTTCCTTAGTTGATTGGCTATTATAAATATAAATAGTAGTCTTTTAATAATACTGCAAATTCTGCTGTATAATTTCTATTTGCATCATGGATGATGATTTCCTTGCTTTCACCTTTTTCAATATTTTTTCTCGAAAATAATATCATCGCTCTGAAGTATGGATGATTTGCGGTTTGCTTCACCAATGCAAGTTTATTGAAATAGAAATCAAGTTTATTTAATTGTGATTGAAAATAATCAATTCTGTGATAAGGAATAATTACAGCACCACTTCCATTAAGGGTCAGATGTATTGAGATGAAAGAAATTAACTCCTGAAGTGTTAATGCTGTACTATGTTTAGCTTTATTTTTTTGGTTATTTAATGCTTGTAAATCATCTTCAAAAAACGGAGGATTGGAAAATATAAAGTCGTATTGATGTATAGGAATAAATTCTTGTAAAGATTGATTGATGATATTAATGCGTTGATGCCATGGTGAAAGTAAAGTGTTTTCTTTAGCTTGTTCTGCAGCTGCAGTATCTATTTCAATTGTATCAATTGCAGAAGTGTTTTTTTGCGCAAACATCAGACTTAATAAACCAGTTCCTGTTCCAATGTCCAAAGTGTTTGCAATTTCATGATCTTTCATTTGTTCAGTTACCCATGCTCCAAACAAACAAGAATCAGTGCAAACCTTCATCGCACATTTATCCTGATTAATGTTGAATTGTTTGAATTGGAAATATTGATTCGACAAAATGAATTAGGAAATATTGATTTTATAATAAAAAATAACTTCAAGAAAAAAAAATCTGGTTACCATTCCGCTCTTGCTGATGGCGTTGCACTTAAATCAGCAAATTCACCGGCTAAATATTTGTAATGTCCTGTCATTGCAATCATTGCAGCATTATCTGTACAGTATTCAAATTTTGGGATATAAACATCCCATTTTTTTTCTTCACCCATTTTAAGAATGGAATTTCTTAAACCACTATTGGCACTAACTCCTCCGGCAATACATATTTGATTTATGCCTGTTTCTTTTGCAGCTTTAGCAAGTTTATTTAATAAAATACTCACAATGCGGTTTTGTACAGACGCGCAGATGTCAGCAAGATGATCGTCAATAAAACTTTTTCTTTCTTCAGTTGTGGCTACAAGTTCTTCTTTAAATACATTACTTCTGCCTGCATTATTTACAAAATAAAGAATAGATGTTTTTAATCCCGAAAAACTGAAATCCAAACCTTTGATCTGCGGCTCGGTAAAAGTGTAGGCATTAGCGTTACCCTCTCTGGCATGCTTATCAATTAATGGACCTCCAGGATAAGGAAGTCCCAATATCTTAGCAGTTTTATCAAATGCCTCACCAGCTGCATCATCAATAGTTTGTCCAATAACTTTCATCTTCAATGGAGATTCACATAATACGATTTGCGTATGTCCGCCACTTACCGTTAAACATAAAAATGGAAATTTCGGCCTTGGCTCTTCAATCAAATTTGCAATAACATGCGCTTGCATATGGTGTACTGCAATCAATGGTTTATCCAATGCTAATGACATAGATTTGGCAAACTGACCTCCTACTAACAAAGCGCCAATCAAACCTGGAGCCTGCGTAAAAGCTATTGCATCTATGTCTTCCAACTTACATCCAGCATTTTTGATGGCAACATCCACAACAGGTACAATATTCTGCATATGCGCTCTGCTTGCCAGTTCTGGTACAACTCCACCATATTCTTCATGGATTTTTTGAGAAGCAATTACATTAGAGAGAATCTTGCCATCTATACAAATAGCGGCAGAAGTTTCATCGCAGGAAGATTCTATGGCAAGTATTTTGGGCATTTAATTTGAAATTAAAAAATAAAAAGTAAAAATTCAAAAAGTAGCTTAATCAACCAATCAACCAACCACCCACCATCTCAACTCCTAATCGCTTTCACCGGATCCATATTCGCAGCTCTTGATGCAGGAATGATTCCGGCAAGTATTCCAACAACCAAACAAATAATTACCGTAGTAATAATCATGGGTACAGAAAGAAAAACGGGGAATTCTAATGGACCGGAAAGGATCAAAGTTAAAATGTAAACAAATAATAAACCAATTGCTCCACCAAGAATACATAGAATAGATGCTTCCAATAAAAATTCAAAAAGTATCGTTCCTTTTCTTGCGCCAATGGCTTTTTTTAATCCTATAATTGATGTTCTTTCTTTTACTGTTACAAACATTATATTGGCAATGCCAAACATGCCTACAATCAAACTTATTCCCCCAATGATTGATCCAACAATATTGATAGTGACAAAAGAATCAGATATCGCTTTACTAAATGCTTCAACGCTGTTTAGTGAAAAATTATCTTCCTGCAAAGGACTTAATCTTCTTATTTGTCGCATTATTCCTCTGAGCTCCTGACTCAATGCGTTGGTGGTGATATTGGCTTTACCTTTTACAATCAGTATCGGGTTTGAAAATTCCGGATCGAAAATTTGTCTGGCGAATTTGTTAGTAATCATGACACATTTATCATAATCCCATCCAATAAAACTTTTGCCTTCTTTTCTGATTATACCGATGATGGTGGCTTTTTTTCCCTTAATATCAATTTGTTTTCCAAGGGCTCTATCTGCGACACCAAATAAATCTTCTGCATTAGTATAGCCTATGATACAATTGTTTGTACCGTTTGAAAATTCTGAAGAGGAGAAATATCTTCCTAGTTCAAATTGAATGGGTTGTATGGTAATCTGGTCTTCATTGATACAATAGACAGTAGCATTTTCAATAAGGTCATCTTTGTAGGAAACATTTCCACTGGTCTGCATTAAATAAGTAGTGGATTCAGTTAGTATGGATCTTTGCTTGATCAAACTCGCTTCCTCGTTTTTCATAACGGGTCTGGATCTCATTTTCCACATCGGGCCATTCGGACCTCCACTGTAATCCCATTTATCTATATAGATGGTATTGCTGCCTAAACTTTTAACTTCATTTTGAATATTTTGTTCTAAGCTATTCACGGTTGTGAGCACACCAATAATACAAAAAATGCCAAATGCAACTCCAGTAAGACTCAATGCTGTACGAAGCTTATTTACCCTCAATTCTTGAAAAGTAAGCCGGATGGAATTTTGAAATATACTAAGTGACTTCAGCATCATGTAAAAATACCAATCTTGTGTGATTATTTCGGTGTGATTAGAGTTAGTTTATTAAGTTCGTTTGTTGATTAAGTTGAGTCCCTATGTGGTTAATGATGAGTCAACGAATAAACCAATCAACTAACTACTTCCCCCAACCAAACCAATCATTGCCATTAGCATAAAGCATCAAAGCGAGCAATAAAATCATACCAACAACCTGTGCATATTCTAAAAACTTCTCACTTGGTTTTCTGCGGGTGATCATTTCTATTAAAGTAAATAATACATGACCGCCATCTAAAGCAGGTATGGGCAATAAATTCATAAAAGCTAAAACGATAGAGAAAAATGCAGTAATAGTCCAGAAATGTTCCCAATCCCAACCATTACCTGAGAAAACTGATCCCATCGCTTTAAATCCGCCAACTCCCTTGTAGGCACCAGTTTTAGGCGATAATATTTTTTTAAACTGGTCTATGTAAAAGCTCAATTCATTTCCCGCACGTTTGATTCCTGCAGGAATTGCAGCAAAAAAACCATATTTTTTTTCAGTGTATTTATAGATGCCTAAACTATCATATTGCTCAGGTAAGTTGGGTGCACCAAATCCTACTATTCCATCTTCCTGCAAAGTAGTTGCAATAGTTATGTTACTGTTATTTCTATTAACAATTAAAGAAATGGCTGCTCCTTTTTTTCTTTGCTCCATTACGGCGTCAAACTGGTCACGGAATTGTGTATTTACAGAATCTATACTTACGATAAGATCGCCTTTTCGAAGTCCATTTTTATAAGCTATAGAAGTATCGTATATATCCAAAACGATAACGGGTACACGAGGACTAATAATTGGTTTGTCAGATTT
>CALQJH020000099.1 GCA_943330835.2 Candidatus Kuenenia stuttgartensis | reverse complement strand
TTTGTTATTAAATGCTGCAATATTTTTCCTGAAGCATTATTGAAATTGATCTGATTCGTTTCTGTAAGATTAATCAGTTCGGCAATCAAAACATGGCTTAAAGGGAAATCAATAATTGAAATGTTCTTTTCGTTGCAATAATATTTTAATGGACCGATTATCCAATTGGCAACAGCTTTATAATGTTGCGTGTATTTGATTAGTTCTTCGAAATAATGCACGTCATCTTTATCACTACAAATTAATTGTGCATCATAATCAGAGAATTGATACTGTGTAATATATCTTTCCATCAGTTGTTCAGGAAGCTCTGGTAGAGTGTTGTTGATATTATTTATTACTTCTTGTGAAATGATAAATGGAGCGAGATCCGGCTCTGGAAAATATCTGTAGTCATCTGCATCTTCTTTACTTCTTAAAGAAAAGGTTGTGTTTTTATCAGCATCATAGCTTCTTGTTTCCTGAACAATAACATCGCCATTTTCTGTAATGGAAATCAATCGATCAAATTCTAATTCAATTGCTTTTTTTACGTTCCTGATACTATTCAGATTTTTTACTTCTACACGTTTGCCTAATTTTAAATCGCCTTTTAATCTTATGGAAATATTGGCATCACATCGCATACTCCCTTCTTCCATATTACCATCGCATACGTCAAGCCATCTTAATAATTTCCTCAATTCGGTTAAAAAAATATAAGCATCCTCTGCGCTATGAATAACAGGTTCCGTTACAATTTCAACTAAAGGCACTCCGGCTCTGTTTAAATCAATGCAGGAATAATTTTCATCTATATCATGTATACTTTTTCCAGCATCTTCTTCAATATGAATTCTATTTAAAAGGATATTTTTTTCACAGTTCTTGCTTTTTATCTTAACAAAACCCCCTTTACATATTGGGGCTGTATGCTGACTGATTTGGTATCCTTTTGGAAGATCTGGATAAAAGTAATTTTTCCTGGCGAAGTAATTATATTGTTCGATTTCACAATGAAGGGCTAATCCTAATTTTACCGCAAGCTCAATTGCTTTTTTATTCATCTTGGGTAAAGTGCCAGGATGTGCCAGAGAAATTGTACTAGTATGTGTATTGGGAGAGGAGCCAAACAGAGTGCTATCACCACAGAAAAGTTTGCTTTTGGTCATCAATTGTGCATGCACTTCAAGACCAATAACCAACTCGTATTTATTTTTATCAATCACTAAACAAAAATATATTAATAAATGGTGTAGTTCGCTAGTATTTTAAAATCCTCTATAATAATTAAAAAGACAATCCAATTTATTTTGATAATAGCTTTCTTACTTCATCAATTACTTCTTTTAATTTACCCACTTCCTGTCCACCGGCAGTTGCCAAAGTCTTTTGTCCGCCACCACCTCCGTTGATTAATGGCCCCACCACTTCTTTGATTAATTTCCCCGCATCGAGATTTTTAGCAGCAACAACGGTTTCGCTAATTCCAATAGCAACAAATGCCTTTCCGCCAATATTTGTACAAAGCACTATAACGTGATCGTGAATATGGTGTTTCAAATCGAAGCATAATTTCTTTAAAGCATCCGCACTAGGGACTTCCACAATTTCTCCAATGAAACTTACATTATTAATAATTTCATCTTTTTGCATCAATTCATTTCTAATACCTACTAATTGGCGAGCTTCTAAAGATTCAATTCTTTTTGCCAATGAATTATTTTCTAACAATAAATTTTCAATAGCTTTTCCTAATTCCTTTGGATTTTTCAGTTGCTCTTTTATTGAGTTGAGTTGTTCTGATTGCTCAATAATAATAGCTTCTGCAGCTTTTCCTGAAGCGGCTTCTATACGTCTAACCCCAGCTGCTACTGCGCTTTCATGCTTGATTTTAAAATAGCCCATCTCACCGGTATGTCCTACATGTGTACCTCCGCACAACTCAATTGAATAGGCAGGATCCATAACCACAACTCTTACAACATCTCCATATTTTTCGCCAAATAAAGCCATTGCACCTAAAGCAATAGCTTCATCTTTTGACATTGATTTGATAACCACCGGAATATTTTCTCTGATTTTTTCATTCACTATTTTCTCCACATCACTCAATTCCTCATCGGTTACTTTGGCGAAATGAGAAAAATCAAAACGAAGTTGTTCTTCATTAACCATGCTGCCTTTTTGTGCCACATGTTTTCCCAGAATTTCCCTAAGAGCTGCATGCATCAAATGGGTGACACTATGGTGAATGGTAATCGATTTTCTTTTTTTTGCATCAACTTTTGCCGTTACAGTTCCGCTCAACACAGCAGGAATACTTTCCGTAAAATGAATAATCAAATCATTTTCCTTTTTGGTGTCAATGATATTGATAATAGTGTTATTAATATTTAATGTACCTGCATCGCCAACTTGACCGCCACTTTCTGCATAGAAGGGAGTCGATTCCAGCACAAGCTGAAACAATTCCTTTCCCTTTCCTGAAACTTTTCTGTAACGAAGGATTTTTGTTGATACTTCTAAGTTATCATATCCAACGAATCCAGTACTATTGCCTTCATTTACGACTTGCCAATCCTCCGTATCTAATGCAGTTGCAGCGCGACTTCTGTCTTTCTGCACTTGCATTTCTTTTTCGAAACCTTCCTCATCCACATTCAAATTATTTTCCTGTGCAATCAATCTGGTTAAATCTATAGGGAAGCCAAAGGTATCAAGGAGTTCAAAAGCATCGGTTCCTGTTATGTTGGATAAAGATTGTGTTTTTGCATTATTGATAATACTATCCATTCTCTTTAATCCTTTTTCAAGCGTCCTTAAAAAAGCTTCTTCCTCTTCTTTAATTACTTTCCCAACGAAATCCTGCTGTTGAATAAGCTCCGGAAAAACATCTTTGAATTGTGCTGCGATCACTGGCAACAATTGAAACAATAAAGGCTGTTTGTAATCGAGGTAAGAATAATAGTAACGAACTGCTCTTCTTAAAATTCTGCGAATAACGTATCCAGCGCCAGTATTGGAAGGCAATTGCCCATCTGCAATGGTAAACGATATGGCACGAATATGATCAGCGAGTACCCTGAATGCAATGCTTTCTTTATCATCGAGTGCCTGGTATTTTTTTTGGGTAATTTTTTCTGTTGTAGCTATTGTTTCACTGAATACATCGGTGTCGTAATTGCTTTGTTTATTTTGTATTACGCGCACTAATCTTTCAAATCCCATTCCTGTGTCTACATGTTGAGCAGGTAATGGTTCTAGTGTACCATCTTTTTTTCTGTTGAATTGGATGAATACATTGTTCCAGATTTCAATTACTTGTGGATGGTCATTGTTGACCAAAGTGCTTCCATCAATTTTTTTTCTTTCTTCTTCCGACCGACAATCAACATGAATTTCGGTACAAGGCCCACAAGGTCCGGTATCACCCATTTCCCAGAAATTATCTTTTTTATTGCCTAATAAAATTCTGTCAGGGGCAACCCATTTTTTCCATTCGGTTGCAGCTTCGTCATCTGTAGGTAATTTTTCTTTTGCATCACCTTCAAAAACGGTTACGTAGAGTCTATCTTTATCTAATTTAAAAACTTCAGTAAGCAATTCCCAGCTCCATTCGATAGCTTCTCTTTTGAAATAATCGCCAAAGCTCCAGTTGCCGAGCATTTCAAACATCGTATGGTGATAAGTATCTACGCCTACTTCTTCAAGGTCATTGTGCTTGCCGCTTACCCGAAGACATTTTTGAGTATCCGCGATACGCGGGGATGGGGCCAATTTGTTTCCTAAAAAATAATCTTTAAACTGATTCATTCCCGCATTAGTAAAAAGCAAAGTGGGGTCATTTTTCACCACAATAGGCGCAGAAGAAACAATAGTATGTTGTTTGGATTGAAAAAAATCAAGGAAATGTTTTCTTATCTCAGATGCCGTCATGATAGCTCAGTTGTTTGAATGCGTTGTTAATTGGCAATTATCGGGTTATATTTGTAACCCAATAGATAAATCGTTGCCCAGGATTACTGGTCTGCAATTTAATGATTAACGTTGATTTTTTGAGCCCTTGATTAAGGCTTTTGAACAGAATGAAAAAAATAAAATATTTCTACAATACACATACACTTCGTTACGAAAAGCTCGTGACGCCTTTTCGTGTTAAATTATTACGTTTTTTCGGTATTTTTTCAAGTCTCCTTGTAGCTTCATCAATTGTCATTTATTTGTATATCCGATTTTTCCCAAAACCAACTGAAATAGAGTCAAGAAGGAAAATTGAGGTATTGAAAGATAATTACAATCAATTGAGTGATAAAATCAGTGAATTACAGAGCCAAATGGCAACATTGGAAAAAAGGGACAATGAAGTTTACCGTTCTATTTTTGAAGCCAATCCAATTCCGGATAGTGCCCGTGCTAAATTGATTGAGAAGAAGAAGGAAGTTGAAAAAATGAAGGAAATGGATGGAGATGAGATTGGAAATGAGATTGCTCAACAGTTGAATAATATTGGTGCCAGAATGATTTTTCAATTCAAGAGTTATGATAATATTGCGCATTTGATTAAAAATCAAGATGTAAAACTAGCCAGTATTCCTGCGATACAGCCCGTTAGTAATAAGCAACTCGACCATATTGCTAGTGGATTTGGAATGAGAATTGATCCGGTTTATGGTACGCCAAAATTTCACAAAGGCCTTGACTTTACTGCTCGTCAGGGCACACCTATTTATGCCACTGGAAACGGAGTAGTCAAAACAGCCGGGAATTCATCTAATGGATTTGGCAATCATGTGGTGATTAATCATGGGTATGGATACCAATCTTTGTATGGCCATATGGTTAGAATAAAGGTTAGACAAGGGCAACGGGTTAAAAGAGGCCAGATAATAGGATGGGTTGGTAGCACGGGTAAAAGCACCGGTCCTCATTGTCATTATGAAGTGCATATTAATAACCAGGAAGTGGACCCAGTTTACTTTTTTTATAATGATTTAAATGCTGAACAATACGACCGCCTATTAAAGCTTGCTGCTAATGGAAGTGCAAAAAGTTTTGATTAACTTTATTTAACTTGTTTTAATTTTAATTCTCAATATTATACGAAACAAAATGGCACTACAACAATCCGCTTTTAATTTTGATTTTTCTGAAGAACCATCAAAACCTGTCGCCAAAAAATTAGTTCCCCCACCAATTGCAACTATTCAACAGGAGCCCATCGAAGTAGATGTCAGGCCAAAGTTTGAAAGAAAGCCATTGGATCTAAATAAAAAATCTACCAGAGGCAGAATGAAGCTTAGCGATATGGCTGCCGGCCTTAATTTGATTGATATTCCTGAAGACGAAATTTTGTTTTCCAAACGTTATTACAGTATTGGAGCCGTTTCTGAAATGTTTAAGGTTAATCATTCTTTAATTCGTTTTTGGGAAAATGAGTTCGATATTTTGAAACCCAAAAAAAATGGAAAGGGGGATCGTCTTTTCAGACCTGAGGATATAAAAAATCTGAAACTGATTTATAGTTTGTTACGGGAAAGAAAGTTTACCATTGACGGCGCGAAAGATTTTTTAAAGAAAAACAAGCATGCAGATAAAAAGCATGAAATGATTGAGTCATTGAAAAATTTAAAATCTTTTTTGCAGGAGTTAAAAACAGGCTTGTAAAAATATGAAAAAATCGATTGTTATCTTTTTCTGTGTACTATCATCCTTTACCGCTACTTCTCAAATCACCTATATGGTTTCTACTGATCCTAAAAATCCTCAGGCACTAATCTTTCAGGGATTAGTGGAGAAAATTGCACTTCAACAAGAAAAATCATTTGACTGGTTTTCTCAAAATCAAAAAGGGTACACACCTGACAGCAATTTTGTTAATGCACTAAGATTAAATAAAAGTAAAGTGTCCTTTTTGATATTTGGCGGCACTTGGTGCGATGATACCCAATTTATTCTTCCTAAATTTTACAAAGCACAAGATTTGGCAGATTTTTCAGATACTTCCATTGTTTTCTTTGGAGTAGACAGAGATAAAAAATCAATTGGAAATTTATCGCAGTTGTTTAATATTAAAAATGTTCCCACCATAATTGTAATGAAAGAAGGCAAAGAAGTGGGCCGGGTAGTTGAGTATGGCAAAACGGGCAAATGGGATGCAGAGCTTTTCGATCTTGTTAAATAATTTTACTGTTTATA
>CALQJH020000098.1 GCA_943330835.2 Candidatus Kuenenia stuttgartensis | reverse complement strand
TAGGTGTGTTTACTTCTGACATTCGTTTTATTTATTGTAACATTAATTATAATGATACAAACTTTCATTTAATGATTACTAATGTACCGATTATTCTGTTTCGGTTGTTATTCTCTTTCGAATTCTTCTTTTAATATTCTTCTGATATCAGCGATGGTTTCTTTTTCAAGATCCGTTCTGCGCTCTAATTCTTCGGCTGTAAGTGCTAAGACAGAACGAGCGGTATCACAACCAACTCTTTTCAATTCCTCAATAATCCATGCTTCAATTTCATCACCAAATTCTTCCAAATCAATATCAAACTCATCTTCTTCTCCTTCGTTATCACGGAAAACATCAATTTCATAACCTGTTAATTCGCAGGCCAGTTTAATATTTACACCACGACGTCCAATAGCCAAAGAAACCTGGTCTGGTTTCAAAAATACATTTGCATGATTTTTTTCTGTATCTAAATCTATGCTGGTAATTTTTGCAGGAGTTAAAGAGCGTTGGATAAGTAATTGGATATTTGTTGTCCAATTAATCACATCGATATTTTCATTTTTCAACTCTCTAACGATTCCGTGTATACGACTTCCTTTCATACCCACACATGCACCTACAGGATCAATTCTGTCATCATAACTTTCTACCGCCACTTTTGCTCTTTCTCCTGGATCTCTTACAATTTTCTTTACTACAATCAGTCCATCAAATATCTCAGGAACTTCGATTTCCAAAAGCTTCTCTAAGAAAGAAGGACTGGTTCTCGATAAAATAATAATGGCCTGACTATTTTTAAGTTCTACTTTTTTTACAACAGCGCGAACCGTTTCTCCTTTTTTGAAATAATCACTTGGAATTTGTTCTGACTTTGGAAGCAACATTTCGTTTCCATCTTCATCTAAAATCAAGACTTCTTTTTTCCAAACCTGGTATACTTCACCGCTAACAATTTCTCCTACGCGATCTTCGTATTTTTTAATTAAAACATTTTTCTTGAGATCATTGATACGAGCAGCAAGGGTTTGTTTTCCTGCAAGAATCGCTCTACGGCCAAATTCTGCCTGAATATCAACCTCTTCATACAATTCTTCTCCTACCTGATAATCCGGCTCAATAAGTATGGCGTTCTTATACTCTATCTCTGTGAGGGTATTATACAGGTCATCATCATCCACGATGGTTCTTCTACGAAAGATCTCAAGATCACCTTTCTGGTCATTTACGATAACGTCAAAATTTTCATCATTGCCGTATTTTTTACGGATTAATGTTTTGAACACATCCTCCATCACTTTCATCAGCGTTGGACGATCTATACCTTCAGCTTCATTAAACTCCTGAAACGATTCTATCAAGTTAATGCTTGCCATAATCATTTCCGTACTTTTTCCCGAAAAATATCGGGACCCCGCCGGACCTGGGTTTTTTGTTAATTAAAATTTTATTAGAACTTTTGTTTGTTTTATTTCTGAAAAAGGAATGGTTAATTTATGTTGAACCGCTTTTTTGCCTTTCCCTTCTACAAATTCAATACTTATTGAATCCTCCGTTAGCTCAACTAATTTCCCTTCTTGTTTTGTTGCATCCAGTCTTGTTACTTCCACGCCTCTGCCAATATTTTTTTGATATTGACGAATTTGTTTCAATGGCTCATCCAATCCTGGACTGGAAACCTCCAGCGAAAAATCTCCATCAGGATAAAGCCCCATTTCCTCCATGCGCTTGTATAATGCTCTATTTATTTTTATGCACTTTTCAATTCCGAGTCCATTATCTGCATCCAGATAGATTTTGATATTATTTGTGGGCTTCACTTTCATGTCCACAAAAAAGATATCATCCACCAATAATGTGAATAATGTTTTCTTGACGAATTCTAATTGTGTTTCTGTACTCATGACATGTTAGAAAAGAAGAAGGGAACGATTCCGTTCCCTTCTTCAGCTTTTTCTTACCGCAAATATAGGAAAGATCAAGTTATCAGCCAAAACTCCAGGAGAGTTTATATAAAATTAACACTACAATTTATATAGTATACTCATAACTTTGTGGCATGCTCAAACTGATTTATGAATTATTATTTATTTATTTGCTATACAAACTTATTTTCGAATTGGTTCTTCCTGTAGCCAAAACAACCAAACATATAAAAAAGAAAATGAATGAGATGCAAAAACATATGGAGGAACAGCAACAATACCAGGCACATGACATCAAAAAAGCACCGCAATCCCCTAACCCAAAGCAAGAAAAAAATGAAGATTATATTGATTACGAGGAAGTTAGGTGATGAATAATCTAATCATGGAGAACTGTATTCGACAAAAATTGAATATATTTTAAATTCTCCGATAATTAGTTACGCAGATTTATATAATAAAATAATTTAACTACGCCTACTATTGTTGAGAACAAGTGTTACCCCGCTTAAATCAAAAATTACATTTTTTATTTCCCTGGTAAATATTTTAAAAAAACGATTGCAAATATCTGAATTTTGTTACTTTTGCTGCCTGAATAATTTTTTACTAGTTTATTTGAACTATTCCTGTTGAAAACTAAAAAACTTGTTTATCAATAATATAAACATAAAAAGAATTTCTTTCTTGTAAAGAACGGGCCTATAGCTCAGCTGGTTAGAGCACCTGACTCATAATCAGGTGGTCCTAGGTTCAAATCCTAGTGGGCCCACATTCATAAAAAACCACCTACAACTATTGTAGGTGGTTTTTGTTTTAAATGAGGATTTTATACCCTATATTGAAGAGAAAACCTTGTCTCGATGATAAATAAGGGACAATTTCAATTTGCCGGAAGGGGCTAAAAAGATTACACATTAGCCCTCAACCTTTCATTACCTTTGCGCCAATGGAAAAGTCAAATTTTGTAGATCAGATTAAAATATTTTGTCGGAGTGGGCATGGTGGAGCTGGAAGTAAGCATTTTATGCGGAATAAACTTACCGCTATGGGCGGTCCGGATGGTGGGGATGGTGGTCGTGGTGCACATATTATCTTAAAGGGTAATTCTCAATTATGGACATTGCTTCATCTCCGCTATTTTAAAAATGTATTAGCAGAAAATGGGGAAAATGGCGGTGGTAATAATTGTTCGGGTAAAACAGGTAAGGATATTATCATTGAAGTACCTTTAGGAACCATTGCTAAATCTGAAGAATCTGATATTATCGAAGCAGAAATATTGGAACATGGTCAAGAGATCATTTTGATGAAAGGGGGACGCGGTGGATTGGGAAATAGTAATTTCAAAACTTCCACTAATCAGGCACCGGAATATGCACAACCCGGAGAAGAAGGACAAGAAGGCATTAAAGTTCTTGAACTTAAAGTTCTTGCAGATGTTGGATTGGTAGGATTTCCAAATGCGGGAAAATCAACATTATTATCTAGTATTACAGCAGCAAAACCTAAAATCGCAGATTACGCTTTTACAACTTTAGTCCCACAATTAGGCATGGTTGACTACAGAGACTCGAAAAGTTTTTGTATGGCAGATTTGCCTGGAATAATTGAGGGGGCAGCAGAAGGCAAAGGATTGGGACACCGGTTTTTAAGGCATATTGAAAGAAATGCAGTGCTGCTATTTTTAATCCCTGCAGATAGTAAAGATCATAGAAAAGAATTTGAGATTTTAAGACTTGAATTAGAAAAGTACAATCCAGAAATGCTGCAAAAGGATTTTATAATTGCCATCAGTAAATCTGATATGCTTGATGATGAATTAAAAGAAGCCATTTCAATAGAGCTCCCTAAAAACATTCCACATATATTCATTTCGTCTGTAACAGGATTTCAATTGCCACAATTAAAAGATGTACTGTGGAATACCATTAATGCTTCTATAGTTTAGTAGTTAATGAACAGCTGTGAATAACATTTGTTTGTTATTTATTTATAGATGTACGTAATTCGTGAATAATGATGCCCACCACGCAATTTTCATACCAGATTAGATTTTCTTTTTTAATTACAATAGTCAGTCTTTCGTTACTTTTTATTTTAAGCGGTTGTCCGTATAGATCTATATACAGCATAGATAGTGAGCCGCAATTACAAGTAAACGAAACGTATTTCGGTAGCTGGGAAACAACTATTATTGATGAGAAAAACAGACCCATAAAAATAGAAATGAATCTTGCACGAAAAACAGATTCTATTTATAATGTCTTTTTTGCAGGATTTTTAGGCAGGGTTAACAAAAAGAAAAAACCTCAGCTAGATACCATTTGTGGGACTTGTTTTATGAGTGAAATTGGAAACAGATTTTTTTTGAATGTTGATGTTAAAGAAAAAATATTTGTTGCTGAATTTGTTTACATTAATGATGAAATTAGCTTGCTTGCATTAAGTGAACATTTTACTAATAAAATGATTAAATCAAATGAACAACTTAAAAACGCATTAGCATTTCATTATCGTACAAGACTATATCCGCTGTATGACGAATTATTTTGTCTCAAAAAAATGACAAGGATTAAAAAGATAAATGTTGATGCTACATTAAAGTAGTAATTTGCTTCTTAATCAAAATCGGGTTGTAATTTTTTTAAAACTACAGATGAAAAGAAATCTTATTTATTTTATTAACCCAATCTCCGGCACTCGAAATAAAAAAGATTTAATTGAATTAATTTCTGTTGAGACAAAAAATAATAATACTCCCTTTCAAATATTAAACACCAACAAAGAAGGAGATTATTCTTTTTTACCTACTAAAATAACATCAGAAAATATTTCAGATGTTATTATTTGCGGAGGCGATGGCACGGTGAGTCAAATCACTTCTTTTTTATTAAACACTTCTGTAAATATTGGAATCATCCCGATGGGATCTGGCAATGGATTAGCGCTTGCAGCAAGAATACCTAAAAATATCAGGAAGGCACTAAAGATTATTTTTGAGGGAAAATCTAATTATATCGACGGGTTCTATATCAATGATAAATTTGGATGCATGCTTGCTGGTCTTGGATTTGATGCACAAGTCGCTCATGATTTTTCTACACAAAAAAAACGCGGATTTTACACCTACATTTTACTTTCTATAAGAAATTTCTTTGCTGCAAAAGCGTACCCTTTTAGAGTAGAAGTAAATCATCAGCAAATGAAAACAGACGCGCTTTTTATCAGTATCGCCAACAGTAACCAGTTTGGAAATCACGTTACCATTGCGCCTAAAGCTTCTTTAAATGATGGCCTGTTGGATATTGTAATCGTAACTAAAATGAATAAACTCTTGGCGATGTTTTCTTTGTTGAGGCAAATTAGTATTGGAAAAATACTACCGAAAGAGCAGCTTGTCACTAAAAATAAAAGTATCCTTTATTTTCACACCGATAAATTAATTATAGACAATCCTAAAGAAGCGCCATTGCATTTAGATGGAGAACCCATTCCTACAGAAAAAAGAATTGAAGTACGCGTTCTTCGGAATGCATTTAAACTGCTGCAGCCTGCTTAAATCTTTTTACTAAAAACAATAAACTGGTTATACAAATCACTAAAAGCATGGCGGTAAATTGATGTGCTACGCCAAAGAAAATAAATGCTGATGGATTAGTCGCGGATATTAATGCTACAATTCCTAAACTTATTTGTACCACAATCAACAGCATAAAGGCGCGTCTTAATAATTTGAAAAGATTATGATTGTTCAGGCTTTTACTATTAACATAGAAAATAATTGCCGCGAAGAAAAGCAGGTATCCAATACCGCGATGTATAAAATGAATAGTGATTTTATTGTTGATTACATTCTGGGTCCAGGGAGAAAGTTCATGAATAGACGAAGGGATAAACGCGCCATTGATAGAAGGCCATGTTGGTGCAGTTGAGGCACCTTTTAATCCAGCCATAAAACCGCCGAAAATCAATTGAACGAAAAGCAACATCAAAATAGTCAACAATAAATTTCTTGTATTGCTTGAATATACTTTTTGCTGAAATGCAGGCAGTTGACTTAAAGCAAACCAAAAGGTATAAGCTAATAATACAAGCGCCGCAATAAAATGTGTGGTGAGTTGAATATGTCCCACGAAATATTTTTCAGGAACCAATCCACTCTTTACCATAATCCATCCAATGGCGCCTTGCAAAGCACCCAGAAAAAACAATATCACCATGGGGAAAATCATGGATTGATTGAACTTCTTTTTTACAATGAAATAAATAAATCCTATAAGGAAAACCATACCCATCATTC
>CALQJH020000097.1 GCA_943330835.2 Candidatus Kuenenia stuttgartensis | reverse complement strand
ATGAAATAAATGAAGATGGAACTCCTAATACAGCACACACCTTAAATCCAGTTCCGCTATTCATAATTGATAACAAATGGAAGGGAACTGTTAAAACAGGAAAACTGGGAGACATTGCCCCTACCATTTTAAAAATGATGCAACTTCCTATTCCAAAGGAAATGAATGGTACTATATTAATTGATTAATGCTATAAATCGTTTTTGAAAAGCCCATAACTAAACTGCCGTTAACAACCGATGATGAGGATTAAGGGTATAACGTTTGACTAAACTTTAAATAACACATTAAGACATGAAAACAATAAAAATTATACTGAATGCTCTTTTAATCATTTTTGTGTTGATTCAATTTATACCCAACCCAAGCAAAAATAATTTGAGTGAAGTAAGTATCACTTCAATTGAAAATACACACCCGGTACCTGAAAGCGTGCTGAATATATTAAAAACTAGCTGTTATGACTGTCACAGTAACCATACCTTCTATCCCTGGTATGCCAGGATAAAACCAATATCCTGGTGGCTTAATAATCATATTAATGAAGGAAAAGAGGAATTGAATTTTTCAACATTTGGATCCTACTCCATCAGTAGACAGTATCATAAATTGAAAGAAATAAAAGAGCAAGTAGAAGAAAACGAAATGCCCTTAAAGTCTTACACGTTAATTCATCATAATGCAGTACTTGAAAAAGAAAAAAAGTCAATATTGATTACTTGGATAAGTCAGTTGCAAGATAGTTTTCAAAAAAATTATCCAATAGACAGCTTGAAAAGGAAGAAAAGGATCCATTAATGAATATCCTAATCAAGTCAAAGCAGGTTGTACCCTCTCAAGAAGCAAGTAAATAGAGCATAAAAAGACAATTTATCAGTATATTTGTCACTTAATATTTAGGTATGACCGAAGAGCAAATGCTTGAGGGAAGCAAAATAAATAATGCCAGCGCTCAGGAATTTTTGTATAATAAATTCAGTCCTAAAATGCTTGGGGTTTGCTATCGTTATGCCTATAATCGGGAAGATGCCGAAGATATGCTTCAAGAAGGTTTTATAAAGGTTTTTACACAACTACATCAATTTAGAAACGATGGTCCTATTGAAGGGTGGATCAGACGAGTTGTTGTAAATACCTGCATCAATATCATCAAAAAAAATAAAAAGTTTGATGACACCATTGATATAAGTAATGCGACAAATATCCAATCGAAAGATGCTTTTATTCCTTCTATTATTCAGGCAAAACAAATTGTAGAGTGTATTCGATTACTTCCTCTTGGGTATAAAACAGTGTTGAACTTATATGCTATTGAAGGCTACTCTCACAATGAGATTGCTAAAATGCTTGAAATAGAAGAAGTAACCAGCAGAAGCCAGTATGCAAGGGCAAAGAAAATGCTCGAAACAATCTTAATAAATAAAGAAATTTTAGAGAAGCCAATTAAAAAAACATCTATCAAGTCAAGGTTTGAATTCACTTCTTGATAGATATTAAATAGAATTAAAGGAACATGGAAAATTATTATAACATAGATTCATTAGAACAATTTTTAAAGGACAGCCTAATAGACTTTAAAATGCAGCCTAAAAAACGCGTTTGGAAAAGCATTTATAATAATATTCATCCAAGCAAAAAAATGCCCTCTGCTTTCACTTCATTAATCATATTGATTTCAATATTTTCATTAGGAATAAACAATACTGTTGAGCGAAATACGATAAGTACGAATATAATTACCACAACACTAAAGCCCACAACAAACTCCATTAATTCTAAAGAAATCGTACTAATAAATAAAATAAAACCTATTGAGCATTCCACACTTATGCCTAGGTTAAAAAATAAGATTATTTTACTTTCAACATTAATGATAGCAAATAAAAATCAATCGCTGAAACATAAGATTGATCAGAATTTGAAATCTTCTCAAATGAATGCTGCACCAATTTTATTAAACGCAACAGTTAATAACATTGATTTACATTCCTCTATAATTACTGATAAAAAGGAAATTTCAAATAGACCTACTTACGCGATTCCCAAGGATAATTTAAATGGATTGATTTCGTATGAACTATATGCAGCACCATCTATTTGGTCTAGAAATTTAGGCAATAATGGTGGCGGAAATGCGCTAACTAATTTAAATCAAAACGATAAAAATCATAGTTATAGTTATTCAAACAATTTGAACTTCGAAGCTGGAGGAGCCGTTTTACTTAATGTAACGAAGGCCTTTCGTATTAAAGCAGGAATGCAGTTGAATTATTCAAAGTATAAATTGAAAGATAATAATCTAGACAATTTATCAACTGCGAAAAGCAACTTGTTATCTTCTTCGGATATGGGAAAAACAATGAGCCTTGGAGATGACAACGCCATTAACTATTCTTCCTACCAGATTTCATTTCCCATAGGAACAGAATTTGAAATTGCGGGTAACAATTGGCTGCATTGGTTTGCCGGAGCTGCTATCGAACCCACATACAGACTAGGTGATTTCTCGACAATTGATGATCATAATAATGCATTCAACCAATCAGACAAAAGGAAGTGGAATATTAATACAAGTGTGGAAACCTTCCTGAGTTTAAAAATAAGTAATGGTGCATATCTAAATGCTGGGCCCCAATTAAAATACCAATTACTTTCTAACTATGATAAAACATACAATTACAACGAAAAGTTTTACAACATCGGTTTGAAGCTCGGTATTTCCAGGAATTTTTAATGAGTATTTTTCCTATTTCAAAAAAGAAACTACATCCTTCATTAAATTTTTTTATTCTTGTATTTATACTGATAAATGATACATTTTAGTCTACTAATCATGTCAATAAAAATCATCAAGGCTAACTGAAGTAATCAAAATTTACAAACTTTATTAACAGATGAAACCTACCCCATTAATAGTTGTATTATTTGCTGTTCTATTTGGATGTAACCATGGAAAAGACAGTAATCATGCTATTCAAAATAGTAATCAAAAAAACATAGACAGCACAAAAGAAAAAGCGTCCTTTTTTCCTGTAGGTGATTTCATCAAAGGAGAGCTTACAGAAATAAGAAGAAATGGGAAGAATCCTATTAAGTATTTTTTCAGGGGAAAGCAACAGGACTCTTCTTGGATTAAGGTAGAAGAATTAGAAACAGAATTCCAAGAGTTCTATTCTCCACTGATAGATTCTATTAGTTATGCATCGTTTTTTTCTGAGAAAAAGTTTTTTGATGAGACTTTATCTGCAGTTACATTAAGTTATGACCCTATCAATATTTTACCTGAAACATTACCATGGATTCATTGGGATATTTACATCAATCCGGAAACCAACTCTGTGAATCGAATCTATTTAGTAAAAAAACTGAGTCCTGATCAATCGCGACAATTTACATGGATTCCAGGAAAAAGTTGCAGAGCTATTACCATTGTTGAAAGTAACAATGAAATAAAGCCGAAAATAATGGATGAAGTGAAAATCAAATGGGATTATTAGATACGCCATGACTCAAGAAGAATTTTCAAAAATATCGCAGACCATTCCTACGAACCCTGGAGTATACAAATATTTTGATTCCAGCAATAAACTTATCTACGTTGGAAAAGCAAAACAATTAAAGAAAAGAGTTAGTAGCTATTTCAACAAAAACGTTTCTAATCAAAAGACTGCTGAATTAGTCAAGAAAATTCATACCATTGAATTCACGATTGTAGATCATGAAGAAGATGCTTTTTTCTTAGAAAGCTCTTTAATAAAAACTTATCAACCACACTATAATATCAATTTAAAAGACGATAAAAACTATCCTTATGTCGTCATTAAAAACGAAAGATTTCCAAGAGTTTTCTTCAGCAGAAAAAAATTAAAAGATGGTTCGCTTTATTTTGGCCCATATAGTTCTATCAATAATGCAAGAGAAATTATCGAATTCATCAAACAATATTTTCCCTTACGAAATTGCAAACTGAATCTTTCCGAAACTAATGTCACAAAAAAGAAATTTAAAGTTTGTTTGGAATATCACCTGGGTAATTGCAAGGGTCCTTGTGAAGGATTACAAACTAAGGAAGATTATGATGAAGGTATTTTACAATTAAAGTCATTATTAAAAGGGAACCTGACACCCTTACTTACAGAATTGAAAAATAAAGTTGCCTTTCAATCAGCAGCTTTGGAATTTGAAAAAGCTGCCAATTATCAAAACAAAATACTACAACTTCAACAATACCAGGCAAAGTCAACGGTAGTCAATACAAGCATTGGAAACACCGATGTATTCAGCATTTTAGAAGAAGGAGACATCGCATATGTAAATTATTTAGCTGTAAATAATGGAAGTATCATACATACGAAAACGATTACACTCGAAAAGAAACTCGACGAAGCGCCAAATGAAGTGCTTCGATTTGCCATATTGCAATTAAGGCAACTTTATAACAGTGATGCCAACGAGATTGTGATTCCATTTCATATTGATTATCCAGAGCGAAACATCATTATTACTATCCCAAAAACAGGTGATAAAAAGAAATTATTAGATTTATCTCAAAAAAATGCAGACTATTTCAAACGAGAATTGAAAGCAAAAAAGATGCTGCTGCTTGAAGAAAAGAATAGTGTAGAAATGGAGGAAATATTACAAAGATTACAAGATGATTTACAATTGAAGAAAGTACCCGCTCACATTGAGTGTTTCGACAATTCTAATTTACATGGTACAAATGCAGTAGCTGCGATGGTTTGTTTTAAGAATGGCATTCCTTCAAAAAAAGATTACCGCCGATTTATCATAAAAACAGTTGAAGGAATTGATGATTTTGCCAGCATGAAAGAAATCGTTACCAGAAGGTATAAGCGAATGAATGAAGAAGGAGAAGACTTTCCTGACTTGACTATAATAGATGGAGGTAAAGGACAGTTAAATGCGGCTTTAAGTGCTATTGAATCCCTTGGATTGAAGGGTAAATTAACCTTGGTGGGATTAGCCAAAAATAAAGAAGAACTCTTCTTCGCAGGCGATACGGAATCCATCCAATTACCTTGGAATAGTGACAGTTTGAAATTAATCAGAAGAATCAGAGATGAAGTCCATCGTTTTGGAATTGGCTTTCACAGAGATAAAAGAAGCGAATCAGCCATTACAAATGAATTGGAATCCATAGAAGGAATTGGAAAAGCAACAGTAGAAATTTTGTTGAAAAAATATAAATCAGTAAAAAAAATCAAGTTGCTGGAATTGTCAGAACTGGAAAAATGCATTGGGAATAAAAAAGCCGGAATACTATATAATGCCTTAAAAAAGAATAACCCTCTCAAATGAAAGGGTTATTATAATTAAAATGAAATGTTGTTATTAATAACTCCACTGATCTTGTTCGTAAGTGAATATTTTTTCTTTAATGTTTTCACCTTCAAACAATTGAAGCATAGAATTCTCTTTCAAAGTAGGAGTATTTTCAATTTTCATATCTTTAGGATTATCCATTGAACTTTTAATGATTCTTCCTGAAAACATCCTGCTTTCAAACAAATCATCCCAGCTCATTCTATTCCCAATATTCTTACCATTATATACTTCATATGAAGAGAAAATTGGTCTCATATCAGGATAATACACCCAAAATAATTCAGAAGGGCCTAAATCTACTCCTTGAGAAGTAATTACATTTTTAACAGGAGCTATGCCAAGAATTCTCCAAAATAATCGAGAGCTTTCTTTGTCAAATACAACTTCTTCTTTAATGTGGAATCTATAAAAAGAATCAAGATTTACATCATTGTTTTTCTTCTTTGTCCCTTTAAAATTTCCAAGAGAATCATAATCAGGAACATCTACAGGCTCTCCAACTACTTGTTTAATTAATTCTGCTTTAGTTAAAGGTGTGGTAAAGCGGTCATCTAGGCTTGAAAAGGCCGTTATCCCTTTTGTTGAATCTTGTAATGCTTGCAATAATATAGAAATGAATCTTTGATTCCCGTTGTCTTCATTTGCAGAATAAGTGAAAGTTTGATTCATTTTTTCTCTCGTATCAATTTCTCTCCAAACCCTATGACGATAAACTGCATCATCTGCTCTAAGATGTTCATAAGCCAATGGAATTCTCTCTCTTAGTAAAGTGGTTTCTACAGACTCATCTGGTCTTAAAGATGGCTTTATCTTTTGTAAAGGCAAACTATCGCTTGCAGCTTCTACCTTAACAATCGGCTCAGGATTTACAACAGGTATAGCAACAGTATCAACAGAAGCCACTGATGGTTGTATACTGGCTCTTGTTTTACCTTTAGTTGTTTTTTTAGTTGACTTTTTCTTTTGAGCAGTTGCATAATTTGCAGTACCACATAATACTACAAACAGAAAAATAAACTTAAGAAATCTACTATTCATAAAATTAAATTTAATAAAGCGCGATTGATTTACCTTCAATAGTTCTTACTCCATCTGGACCTTGTACTTTAACATTGTCGAATGTTATAACCGAACCTGGTCCACATCTTGATACGAATGAAGATAAAGGGCCTAGATTATTTCCTTGTAAAGATGAAGTTGATACGTTAGGAAAGTTAGCCCCTGAAAAAAATACTGTTGCACTAACCACATTAAACCTTAAATCAAAGTCAAAATTCTCAAGTTCTGCACGACAAAATTGTTGACTTTTAAACTCAACTGAAGGCATTCTCACTTTACCTGATCCCACTTTAAATACAGGATCTGGAATTCTCTTAATTCTAAACTCGAAAGAAGAAGGTTTTTTGTCTGCAAGTACTGTAACTACAGCTTTTTGTCCAGGAGTAGCGCTAGGTCGAACTATTCTATTTGAACCAGCACCAGTGATGGTAGCGTTAGAAATAGTCACGTTAGTTTTATCCCAGCCCGTTGGAGATCCAATGGTAACAGGGTTGTCAACACCAATATAAAAAACATTCATTTTATCTGGCATTACAGCTGCTCCACCTGGAGTACCTACTGTGTATTTAACATCAAAGGTTTTTGT
>CALQJH020000096.1 GCA_943330835.2 Candidatus Kuenenia stuttgartensis | reverse complement strand
TTTTGCGTATAAAAAAAGCCCCAATAAAATTGGGGCTTTGTACCACGTACGGGACTCGAACCCGTGATTCCTCCGTGAAAGGGAGGCGTCTTAACCTCTTGACCAACGCGGCAAATTGATTTTCGGACGGCAAAGATAAGATTGTGTAGTTATGCATCCAAATTTTTTAGTAAAATCAAAAAAATAAGCTAAAAGCACTAGCTTTTATTATTATTATGCTGTCTTATAGTTACTATCATTTTAAATAATGTCTTTTTTCATCCTTTAAAATGTAAATTTGCCTCTCAAAATTTATTAATCAATTTCAAATATTAGTTATGAGCACAGTTAAAGTCGCTATTAATGGATTCGGTCGTATCGGACGTCTTGTTTTTCGTGAAATTTACAATATGAAAGGCATTGATATTGTTGCTATAAACGACCTTACCAGCCCAGCTGTATTAGCGCATTTATTGAAATATGATAGTGCTCAAGGCCGATTTTCCGAAGATGTAAAACATACGGAAAATTCAATTGTTGTAAACGGACATGATGTGAAAATTTATGCTCAAAAAGATCCTGCTCAAATTCCTTGGGGAATTCATGAGGTCGATGTCGTGATTGAAAGCACAGGCTTTTTTACAGATAAAGATAAAGCAGCAGCCCATTTAACTGCCGGCGCAAAAAGAGTCGTTATTTCTGCTCCTGCAACCGGAGATTTGAAAACAGTCGTATTTAATGTGAACCACGCTATTCTTGATGGAAGCGAAACGATTATAAGTTGCGCAAGTTGTACAACAAATTGTCTCGCTCCAATGGCAAAAGTTTTAAATGATCATTTCGGAATAGTAACGGGAATAATGAGTACTATTCACGCCTATACAAATGACCAAAATACTTTAGATGCACCACATCCAAAAGGAGATCTTCGTCGTGCAAGAGCTGCAGCAGCGAATATCGTTCCCAATAGTACCGGTGCTGCAAAAGCAATAGGTTTAGTTTTGCCTGAATTAAAAGGAAAATTAGATGGTGGCGCACAACGTGTTCCCGTAATTACAGGGTCTGTTACAGAATTGTATTCTATTTTGGAAAAGCCTGCTACTGTTGAGGTAATCAATGCCGCCATGAAAGCAGCTAGCAATGAAAGTTTTGGCTACAATGAAGATGAAATTGTGAGCAGCGATGTTATTGGTATCCATTTTGGTTCTTTATTTGATGCAACACAAACAAAAGTGATGTCTGTTGGAGATAAACAAATGGTTAAAACGGTGAGTTGGTACGATAATGAAATGAGTTATGTATCACAGTTAGTAAGAACCGTGAAGTATTTCGCAGGATTGATTTCGTAGTATCAAGTGTTTCAGAGGTGTCAGAAGTTCAATACGTTCAATCAGTTTGGCTTATTTAACTTCTAAAACCTTTTGAACTTTTGGAACCTTTTAAACCTGATCTCATGTCAAAATTTTCAAATTATAATTTCTCTTATCAAAAAGTATTGGTGCGTGTTGATTTCAATGTTCCCCTAAATGATCAATTTGAAATCACAGATGACACGCGTATGACAGCAACATTGCCTACTATAAAAAAAATTCTTAAAGATGGAGGCAGTGTAATTCTAATGAGTCATCTCGGTAGACCAAAAGATGGTCCCGCTGATAAATATTCATTGAAACATTTGGTTAGTCATTTAAAGTCATTATTAGGTGATGTGAAAGTGGATTTGGCTAATGATTGTATCGGACAAGAAGCTATTGACAAGTCAACCACATTAAAATCCGGAGAAGTATTGTTGCTTGAAAATTTACGTTTTTACAAAGAGGAAGAAAAAGGCGACAAGTCATTTGCTGAAAAATTAAGTAAGCTTGGAGATGTTTATGTTAATGATGCTTTTGGAACTGCACACCGCGCTCATGCGTCAACGTCAGTTATTGCAGATTTTTTTACTTCCGATAAAAAAATGTTTGGATTATTAATGGAAGCTGAAGTGGTAAGCGCAGAAAAAGTTTTGCATACAGCAGAAAAGCCATTTACTGCAATTATAGGAGGAGCAAAGGTTTCCGACAAAATTCTTATTATAGAAAACTTATTAAACAGAGCTACAGATATCATCATTGGTGGCGGAATGGCCTATACTTTTTGGAAAGCTCAAGGTAAACAAATCGGAAATTCACTTTGTGAAGATGATCGTTTGGAATTGGCTTTAGAAATCTTAGCAAAAGCAAAATCCTTGGGAGTAAATATTCATTTGCCTTTGGATAGTACTATTGCTGATAAATTTGCAGCTGATGCTCAAACATCCAATTGCGCAAGTGATCAAATTCCTTCAGGATGGATGGGATTAGATATTGGGCGAAAAGCTATTGCTGATTTTAACGAAGTGATTTTAAAAAGCAAAACTATTTTATGGAATGGTCCAATGGGTGTTTTTGAAATGGAAAAATTTCAAAACGGGACAAAATCAATTGCGTTAGCCGTTGCAGAAGCTACTTCCAAAGGTGCTTTCAGTCTTGTAGGTGGTGGAGACAGCGTCGCGGCCATTAATAAATTTCATCTTGCAGATAAAGTAAGCTATGTGTCAACTGGCGGTGGTGCGATGTTGGAATATTTTGAAGGAAAAGTATTGCCTGGTATTGCCGCAATAAAATAAAAGATAATTATCCACGATTTCGGCTGTGTATAAATTGAAAATAATATTAGCCCATGGTTTAAACCATGGGCATTTTAATAGGCAGAAATAAATTAATTGTATTATCCATGGGCTATCTTTTAAATCATTACATTTGCAAATACGTATAAATTTATTTTTATGCGAAAAATATATCAATTAGAAAAATAATTAAATTAAAAAACATGAAAAAATTCCTTCTGTATTCTGTATTATCGCTGATTAGTGTAGTCTGCTTTTCCCAAGACTTAATCATCAAAAAAAATGGCGAAGAAATAAAAGCAAAAGTAAGCGAGGTTAATCAATCGGAAATAAAATACAAAAAAATCGCCAATCTTACTGGGCCAGTTTACACAATTTCAAAGTCTGAGGTTATCATGATAAGATATGAAGATGGTACAAATGACATTTTTAATGACGATCATGCAAAGAATAATAATGAGACAAATAAAATTGATATGGTTTTAAAAGGGAAAGAAGATGCAAATCTGTATTATAAAGGAAAGAAATCTGGGGCAGGTGGTACAGCAGTTACAACGATTTTAATTTCGCCATTAATAGGATTGATACCTGCAGTAGCTTGTGCTTCATCAGAGCCGGATGATAAAAATTTAAATTATAAAGAAAAAGAATTGATGAGGAATTCTGATTATAATCGTGCTTATACAGATCAGGCTCATAAAATAAAAAAGAAGAAAGTTTGGACTGCATTTGGTATTGCATCAGCTGTTTGGTTTGTATTAATTCTAGTTTTAGGGTCAGGTGGTTAATAGTTACTTTTTTTGACACATTTTTATTTTAATATTATTGTCGCCCACGGTTTTCCCGTGGGCGTTTTAATTAGAATCAACTCTGGCAACAATAATCAACAATTATCGCTATTTTTATTCTTACATTAAAATCAACGGAATGCATCAAATTCCAGAATCAGAATTAATCATCAATAATCGCGGCGCCGTTTATCATTTGGATCTTCGCCCTGAAGAGCTAGCCGATACCGTTATTTTAGTTGGCGATCCGGAACGCGTGAAAAAAGTAAGCAAGTATTTCGACAACATAGAATTCCAATTACAACACAGAGAATTTATCACACATACAGGCTATATAGGCAACCAAAGAATCTCTGTAATGTCTACAGGAATTGGCCCAGACAATATTGATATTGCCATCAATGAATTAGATGCATTGGCTAATATTGATCTCAAAAGCAGAACGATTAAATCAACAATAAAAAAATTGAACATTATTCGTTTCGGAACTTCAGGAGCATTGCAGTTAGATATTCCAGTGGATAGTTTGGTGGCATCAACACATGGTCTTGGGTTTGATAATCTGATGAATTACTATGATTATGAAAAGTCTGAAGATGACAACAATTTGATTGCTTCATTTTTGCAACAGACTCAAATGGATACATCTATAACAATGCCCTATGTTTTTAAAGGCAGTGAATTATTAATTAATAAATTCGGCGATGATTTCTTTAAAGGAATTACAGTTACCGCACCTGGCTTCTATGGTCCTCAGGGAAGGGAACTTCGTTTGAAATCTAGAAGCAGAGCTCTAATAGATAGTTTAACGGACTTCGCATATAACGGAAGTAGAATCACAAATTTCGAAATGGAATCTTCTGCTATTTTTGGTTTGGGAAAATTACTGGGGCATGAATGTTTGAGCATTAATGTCGTTGTTGCTAATCGAGTTGTTCAACAATATTCAAAAGATAGTAATGCGGCAGTGGAAAAAATGATTGAAAAAGCGATTGCTGTTATACTTTCATAGCAGTATATTTAAGTAGTTTCAAGATTTCATAAGGTTAACAGATTCGCATTTCTTCAACATTTTAAACCTTTTCAACATTTTAAACCTTTGAAACCTTTTAAAATGCCTTATTTTTATAAATCATCATAATGTAAACATGATAAAAAATATTCCAGATTTTACAATATCTCCACGAATAGATCAAGTAGGCATAGAAGAACGTGCATCAAGATTTACCAAACGAAGCATAAAAAATGAAACGAAGATCAATGGGCTGAAGTTGGCTTTGAATATGATTGATCTGACTACATTGGAGGGAAAAGATACAGATGGCAAGGTGATGCAGCTTTGTTACAAAGCAAAACATTTGCACGATAGCTACCCTGGGTTACCTACAGTAGCTGCAGTTTGCGTATATCCGTCAATGGTAGGTGTAGCAAAAAAAGCATTAGGCGATTCTGGTGTTAAAGTGGCTTCTGTAGCAACCGCTTTTCCAAGTGGACAGTCAACAAGAGATATAAAATTAAGAGATACTAAATTTGCAGTGAGTCAAGGTGCTGATGAAATAGACATGGTTATTTCCAGAGGGAAATTTCATCAGGGGGAATACAATTTCGTCTTTGATGAAATCGCTGCAATTAAACAAGCCTGTGGCAACGCAAGATTAAAAGTAATTCTAGAAACGGGAGAATTGGGTAGTTATGACAAAGTGAGAAAGGCGAGTGATATAGCGATGTATGCAGGCGCCGATTTTATTAAAACTTCCACTGGAAAAATTTCTCCCGCAGCTACAATGCCAGTCACTTTGGTGATGCTGGAAGCGATAAGGGACTTCTATTACAAAACAGGAAAGAAAATTGCCATGAAGCCCGCAGGAGGAATATCAAAAGCGAAATTAGCTTTACATTACTTAGTAATGCTGAATGAAGTGCTAGGAGAAGAATGGATGAATAATGAATGGTTCCGCTTTGGAGCAAGCAGCTTGGCTAATGATATTTTGATGCAATTAATGAAACAGAAAACCGGAGTATACCAGTCAGCTGATTATTTTTCAAATGACTAAATAAAATTCAGAGTGAATTTTATTTAGTTCAAAAGGTTTCAAAGGTTCCATTTGTTCAATAGGTTTGAAAAAAGAACCTATGTCAACAATAAAAAGATTTGAAGAAATAATATCCTGGAAAGAAGCGCGAGAATTAAATCGGGTTTTAAGGAAGTTAATCAAGGAGAAAAGATTTGAAAGAAACTTTGGTTTGATTTCTCAAATAGAACGTTCGGCTGGTTCCATTATGGATAATATTGCCGAAGGTTTTGAAAGAGGAGGGAATAAAGAGTTTATTCAGTTTTTATACATTGCTAAAGGCTCGTGTGGAGAATTGAGGTCACAAATCTATAGAGCTTTAGATGATGGTTATATTAGTAAAGAAGAGTTTGATTTCATTTTTACTTCTTGTTTAAGAATAAGTAATTTGATTCATAAAATGATTGAATATTTAAAGAAAACAGCAATAAAAGGTCAGAAATTCAATGTTTGAAAAGGTGAAGTAAACTATTGAAACCTCTTAAACCTTTGAAACCTTTGAAACAGTATATTTATGGCAAAAAAAAATAACACCCTCAAACTCAAATTCGACAGTTCACGCAATCTTGCACCAGCGCCTGAAAGTAAAAGTGTAGCTAAAATTGCGGAGCGTTATGAATTATTTATTAATGGAAAGTTTGAGAAACCATCCTCAAAAAAATATTTCGATACCATAAATCCTGCTACAGAAGAAAAACTTTCTTCGATTGCAGAAGCAAATAATGCTGATGTAAATAAAGCCGTGGTAGCTGCAAGAAATGCATACGAGAAAGGTTGGAAGAAAACATCGCCAAAAGAAAGAGCTAAATATATTTACCGCATTGCCAGAATTATTCAGGAAAAAGCAAGGGAACTCGCTGTTATCGAAACTTTAGATGGCGGTAAGCCAATAAGAGAGAGTCGCGACTTCGATGTGCCAACAGCTGCTAATCACTTTTTTTATTATGCAGGATGGGCTGATAAACTGGAATATGCATTTCCTAACAGGAACCCACAGCCGTTGGGTGTAGCCGGACAAATCATTCCCTGGAATTTTCCATTGCTGATGGCTGCCTGGAAAATCGCACCCGCACTGGCAACAGGGAATACGGTTGTATTAAAACCCGCTGAAACTACATCATTAACTGCATTGAAACTTGCAGAAATTATACAGGAAGCAGATTTGCCTCCCGGTGTTGTAAACATCATCACAGGCGCAGGAGCTACAGGTGCTGCGTTGGTTAATCATAACGATATTAATAAAATTGCTTTTACAGGATCCACTGACGTGGGAAAAATAATTCAAAAGGCAATTGCAGGCACAAATAAAAAAGCCACACTTGAACTGGGAGGGAAAGCTGCTAATATTATTTTTGATGATGCGCCGTTAGACCAAGCTGTAGAAGGGGTTATCAATGGCATCTTCTTTAATCAGGGGCATGTTTGTTGTGCTGGATCAAGATTGTTTGTACAGGAATCTGTTTATAAAATCGTATTACAAAAATTAAAAGACAGAATGGAGTCGCTAATCTTAGGAGATCCATTAGATAAAAACACGGATATCGGGGCTATCAATTCAAAACAACAATTAGAAGTCATTAATAAATACCTTAAAATAGGACAAC
>CALQJH020000095.1 GCA_943330835.2 Candidatus Kuenenia stuttgartensis | reverse complement strand
TCTCCAAAAATTGATGACAATGAACTGCCTCGTTATGGCTTAGTTCATCGTATTGATAAAAATACCAGCGGTTTGATGGTGATGGCGAAGTCCAAAAAAGCTATGACTGAATTAGCAAAACAGTTTTTTGACCATACCGTTCACAGAAGGTATGTAGCTTTGGTTTGGGGAAATTTTGATGAAGATGAAGGAACGATTGTTGCACATGTAGGCAGACATCAACGTTTCAGAAAATTATTTACCGCTTACCCTGAAGGAGAACATGGTAAAGATGCCATTACACATTACAAAGTAATTGAAAGATTTAATTATGTAACGCTTGTAGAATGCAGACTAGAAACTGGACGAACACATCAAATCAGAGTGCACATGCAGCACATTGGACATCCTTTATTCAATGATGATTTTTATGGTGGGGACAGAATTGTAAAAGGAACTGTTTATACTAAATACAAACAATTTGTAGACAATTGTTTTAAAATATGCTCACGTCAAGCCTTACATGCTAAAGAACTTGGGTTCATTCATCCTGGTACAAAAAAAGAAATTGTATTTGATAGTGATTTACCAGCTGATATGGAAGAATTGATCAACAAATGGAGAAAATACAGTCAATTTAAAAACGCTGATGAGTAATAACGACTATCAATATGAGCCACTGGGCCCTGATCCCAACTTATTGATTCAATTGATTGAAATAAAAATGCCATTTGGCAAATATAAAGGAACCACCTTGTCAAATCTTCCCGTGAGTTATCTGGAATGGTTTAACAGGAAAGGATTCCCAAAAGGAAAATTAGGATTGCAATTACAAACAATTTATGAAATTAAAATCAATGGGTTGGAATATTTATTACAAGATTTGAAAAAATTTAATTAGGCCTTATTCAAAATCAAACAAAGTAGCTGTAAAAACACCCCTCTCCCTCTTTTTAAAAATGGCCTTCCAATTACCATAATACCTGATTAATTCTGGCACGACAAGGGTTTTATATTTCGTCATCTTCACTTCCATTGATACCTTAAAATCGTAAACGCCTGCATCGAAGCTTAATGAATAATTTCTGGCGACAACATCATAAGTATTGTCATCAAACCATGTTGTCATTTCATCCACAACTACATTACTTTCTTTCCCTTGCTTTACCTTCTGCTTTAAAACAATACAATGAGTATGATTGTAAACATCAGCGTCAATAGACATGTCATAATTTCCAGCAATATCATCATCGAAAATCGCGGTTTTACCACTCATAAACGGAAGTCCGCTGATTCTTTTTCCAGGGTTAAAAAAAAGCATCTTTAATTGCTCTTTATGTTTTTCAATACCTGATTTATTTATTGTGGAAAACTGTTCATTGCCTACAATATTTGTTTCATTACAAACCGAATCTTTAGTAAAAAACAAGGAAGCATACAACTGTGCTGTATAATAATTAAACAGTTTGTTTTTATCGTAAAAATCTCCAGTCACCGCTTCTTCCAAAGTTTGCATGGTTCTGCAATGAGCAATTCTTTGTTGCTTGGTTTTGCTATGTAAAGATGCTTGTAATTTCTGATTGCGATCCAGCATTCTGATATCATTAATAGCAGTATAACCAATTATACGCAGATTTTTGAAAGCTTTGTAAAAACTAGTGTCAGCCTTCACCTTATTAATAAAAGTGGGGACATCTAACTTTTGGCCAATAATTACAGTACTCAACGTTATGTAATTTTTACCTATTTCAATAATACTGTCCTGTCGTTGTTGTGAGAATAAAATTGATGGTAAAATAGTAAAAAATAAGACAATGAAAAAGAAGTTTCTGTTTGTATTTCTTTTCACAGTGTGACCAGATTTAATGCCCAGCATATTCATCCCAGTTTGGTATGATATTTCACTTAAGGGCATTTTACGCATATGTTTTATTTAGAAAAAATCATTTTATAGTCTATGCTAATTCTACCTTTTGTGATATCGTCTAATTTTCTTTTCAGTAAAGTTCTTTTTAAAGGAGAAATATGGTCAATAAATAATTTACCCTCCAGATGATCATATTCGTGTAGGATAACCCGTGCCGTTAGACCAATAAAAGTTCTGCTTTGCGGCTTAAAATGCTCATCAAGAAAATCTAGCGTTACAGACTGGTGTCTTGAAATATTCTCTCTGATTCTTGGTATACTTAAGCAGCCTTCCTCATAAACCCATTTATCTCCATCCAATGCTGTTATATGAGCATTAATAAATGCTCCTTTATAACCAGGTCCATCGGGATAAACATCTTTTTCATCTTCCTCCTGATTGGCAAAAACCTGTTCCGTATCCATTACGAAAAGACGGATATCTTTATTGACTTGAGGTGCAGCAATTCCAACTCCATTACTTCGGTACATCGTCTCCCACATATCTTCGATTAGACTACTCAATCCTGCATAATCGGCTGTAATATCAGAAGCTGTTTTTCTTAAAACCGAAGACCCATAGGCTACAATAGGTAATATCATTATAAATTATCTGTTGTTTGGTGTAATAATTGGGCAAAGTTAGCAGATATAAGCTAAAGGCACAAGAGGTCAGCTAATACTTTGCAAATACTCCTGTAACATGATTGTTGCGGCAATTTCATCTACAATTTTCTTATCACGTCTGTCCTTTTTTTTCATTCCCATAGCCAACATGGCATCTTTAGCCATTTTGGAAGTATACCTTTCGTCTACATCCTTCACAGGAATCAAAGGAAATTCTTTTTTTACTTTTTCGATGGCCTTTCTTGCAAGAGGGGTTCCATGCGTATCCGACTCATCCCAGTTTTTAGGCAGGCCAATAACAATTAATTCTACGGCCTCTTCCTGCAGGTATTTTTTTAAAAATGGAATCAAATCCTCTGAAGAAATCGTTGTTAATCCTGTTGCAATAATTTGCAAAGGGTCTGTAACAGCAATGCCTGTTCGCTTTCCCCCATAATCAATTGCCAGAATTCTTGCCATTATTTAATTTTTAATTTGTGAAGTGTGTATTTGTAACCAAATCAAGAATCACAAAAAAAGCAAACACAACAGATGCAATTCCATTGGCAGTCATGAACGCCAAGTTTACTCTGCTTAAATCATTTGGTTTTACAATAGAATGCTGAAAGATGAGCATCCCACAAAAAACTACCGCTCCAATCCAATACCAATAGGAAAAACCAGCATAATATCCTGTACATAAAACCAAAACAACAGCTAAGAAATGTAAGGATTCAGAAACAAATAAGCCTCTTTTCTTCCCTAACCATGCAGGAATAGAATACAATTTATTTTCCTTGTCAAAAAGCTCATCCTGTAATGCATAAATAATATCGAAGCCACTCACCCAAAATAATACGATGAAGGAGAAAAGCAAAGGCAAAAGATTGAAAACCCCTGTAACAGCAAGATATGCGCCAATTGGGGCAAGACTCAGCCCTACTCCAAGTACCAAATGACACCATGCGGTAAATCTCTTTGTGTAACTATAAAAAAGTATTACAAACAGGGCTACAAAACTGAGATAAAAACAAAGGGGATTAATAAAATAACAAGTAATTACAAAAAAAATACAGCAACTAACAGTAAAGTATAAAGCATTTTTAGATGTAATCACTCCTGATGGTATTTCTCTTATTGCGGTTCTGGGATTTTTAGCATCGAAAGCCCTGTCCAAAAAACGATTGAAAGCCATTGCAGAACTTCTGGCAAAAACCATAGCACAAATCACCAATAAAAATCTATACCCTAACGCATAATTAATTTGATTAGAAATTGAATAGGCTACATCTGTTTTTGAAAATTGATGTACTCCTAAAAAAAAGCCAATCATTGCAAAGGGCATGGCGAAAATAGTGTGAGAGAATTTAATCAGAGATAGGTATTTTTTTATTTGATGCATCTATTGCTTCATTTTTCTTGAACTAAATTTTAACCGACTTCATTCTATTTCTAATAATTTCCCATAACACCACACCAGCTGCAGTTGCGATGTTAAGTGAATGCTTCATACCCAATTGAGGAATTTCAATACAACCATCACATTGCAAGATTGTTTCTTGTTCTACTCCTGTCACTTCATTTCCGAAAATCACTGCAATTTTATCATTGGGATGAAATGTCAGATTTTCCAGAGATAGACTATTCTTCACCTGCTCCACTGCAAACACGTTATATCCTTCTCCTTTCAATTGATGAATAGCATCTGTGGCATTACTAAAATGACGCCATTCTACTGATTCTTCTGCTCCAAGTGCGGTCTTCTTAATTTCTTTGTGGGGAGGAATGGCTGTATATCCGGTGATGTATATAGCTTCCAATAAAAAAGCATCTGCCGTTCTGAAGACGCTGCCTACATTATATGCACTTCTGATATTTTCTAAAACAGCGATAACAGGTGTTTTCTCCGAACGTTTGAATTCTTCGGTAGTTTTTCTGTTTAATTCGTCCATGCTTAATTTTTGCATAGCGCAAAGTTAATCAAGAATACAAGAAATGTCTATAAGTAATCTTGCGAGACCAACAGAAAATATAGAAAAATTTCAAAAAGCATCTTAATATCAAACCATTATGCGGATTGTTTTTCTACAATTTGCTTTACAGATTTTTCATGGGATGCAGCATACTCTTTAGCAGATTTTACAAAAGATACAAAAATCGGATGAGGATTTTCAACGGTGCTTTTTAGCTCTGGATGATATTGAACTCCTATAAAAAAAGGATGATCTTTCAATTCTATAATTTCAACCAATCCATTAGCAGGATTTTTTCCACTGGTAATCATTCCTGCATGCTGAAAATCCTTGATGTAATTATTATTAAATTCCCAACGATGGCGATGTCGTTCACTAATCTGATTTGATTGATAAATTGAATTAGCTAATGTGCCGTCTTCAATATCACAAGTATAAGCACCAAGGCGCATCGTTCCGCCTTTGTTTTTAACTTTTTTCTGTTCATCCATCAGTGCAATTACGGGGTGAGAGGTGGAAGCATCCATCTCTGTAGAATGAGCATCGGCCCAGCCTAGCACATTTCTTGCAAATTCAATTACAGCCATTTGCATGCCCAGACAAATGCCAAAAAACGGAACCTTATTTTCTCTTGCATATTTAACTGCTTCTATTTTACCTTCAACACCTCTGGAACCAAATCCAGGCGCCACTAGAAGTCCATCAAGATCTTTCAATTTATCCTGTACATTTTTAGCATTGAGATGTTCACTATGTACATTTACAATTTGAACTTTACATTGATTCAATGCTCCTGCGTGCACAAAAGCTTCTAAAATTGATTTATAAGCATCTTGCAATTCAACATATTTTCCAACAAGTCCGATACTGATTTTATTCTTAGGTGCTCCTAATTTATCAAGAAAAATATTCCACTTAGTAAGATCTGGCGCAGAATATCCATTGTAATGAAGTTTCTTTAAGACAATTACATCCAATCCTTCCTGAAGCATTTTTATAGGCACTTCATAAATTGAATTTGCATCTATTGCTTCAATCACCGCATCTGGTTTGACATTGCAAAAAAGTGCGATTTTCTTTTTCAGTTCATTATTAAGAGGGCGCTCCGTTCTACAAACAATTACATTAGGGTGAACACCTTCCTGGCTTAACAATCGGACACTATGCTGCGTGGGCTTTGTCTTTAATTCCTTTGCAGACTTAAGATACGGAATTAAGGTAAGATGAACGACCACACAATCTTCTTCAGGAAGTTCCCATTGGATTTGACGAACAGCTTCAACAAAAGGCAAGCTTTCTATATCACCTACAGTCCCTCCCAATTCTGTAATGACAACATCAAACTGACCGCTATTACCCAACAGCATCATTCTTCGTTTAATCTCATCCGTTATATGCGGAACAACCTGCACGGTTTTGCCTAAATACGCCCCTTCACGTTCCTTATTAATAACAGTTTGATAAATCCTTCCGGTAGTTACATTATTGGCTTGGGAGGTTGGTATATTTAAAAACCTTTCGTAGTGGCCCAAATCCAGGTCTGTTTCTGCACCATCATCAGTCACGTAACATTCTCCATGTTCATATGGATTAAGCGTACCCGGATCCACATTAATGTAGGGATCAAATTTCTGAATAGTAACTTTCAATCCTCTTGCTTGAAGCAATTTTGCTAATGATGCAGCAACGATTCCTTTTCCTAAAGAAGAAGTAACACCACCAGTAACAAAAATATATTTGGCCATTATGAATAATTTTCAAAATAATAAAATAACAATTCACACCGCTTACTCATGAAGCTTTGCGCTGATAAATAATCTTATGTAGAATTGCTAAAAAAATGACCGAGGAATGAACAATAAATCCTAGAGGTCGTGTAAAGATAGCGCGATTTTTTTGGGTAGAAAAAAAATAATAGAAAATATTACATGCCCAATACCGTGGTACGAACCTGGTACGAACCATAAAAATAACCACCATATTATTGGTACGAACCTGGTACGAACCACAAATAATACACAAATTCAAACAAATTAAATTTATAAATATGTAATTTATTTTAAGCAATTTGTTTATTTTTTATACAATTCAAGAAAAATTTATTGATTTTAAAAATATTTTACCTTTATTTTGCTATATAAAATCAATAAAAATGAATTCTTTACGTTTTACCGCAATAAAAAACATTGCAAAAAATGCAATCACTTACGAAGTTAAATCTGCCGAAAAAGTAACCAGCATCTTCAATGAAAATGTATTTACTTTAAAAACAGCCCGCCATTATCTGAGCGATGATGCTTATAAAAGTTTGCTCGCTTCTACATTGGGAGGGAAGAAAATAGACAGGGCTATGGGCAGTAATATTGCCAATGGACTGAAGGCATGGGCTGAAGAAAAAGGCGTCACCCATTTTACACATTGGTTTCAGCCGCTCACCGGATTATCAGCAGAAAAACACGACTCCTTTTTTACCTTAAAAGGAGACGGAACGCCCATACAAGAATTTGAAGGTGCTGCATTAATTCAACAAGAACCTGATGCCTCATCTTTTCCAAGCGGAGGACTAAGAGCAACTTTTGAAGCAAGAGGATATACGGCATGGGATCCATCTTCACCTGCATTCATCATGGAAACAGCTGAAGGAAAAACACTTTGCATTCCAACCATATTTGTGTCTTATACAGGAGAATCTCTCGATACAAAAACACCTTTATTAAAAGCTTGTGTTGCCTTGGACAAAGCTGCTGTAGATGTTTGTCAGTATTTTGACAAAAACGTTTCAAAAGTAAATGCAACACTTGGATGGGAACAAGAATATTTTGTTGTTGACGCTGGATTGGCAACTGCAAGGCCTGATTTAGTCTTAACCGGAAGAACCGTTTTTGGTCATGCTCCAGCAAAAGGGCAGCAATTAGACGATCATTATTTTGGAGCTATACCTGAACGCGTATACGCTTTTATGAG
>CALQJH020000094.1 GCA_943330835.2 Candidatus Kuenenia stuttgartensis | reverse complement strand
TTTGAATACTAAAAACTATTTCATTGGATATATTCAAGCATTATGGAATGCCGTAGCAGCAACACCACAAAATTTCCCAGTGATATCAGCTTTATCTACTTCACAAAAAAATGTGGTTGAAGAACAAATTAGATGTGTTACTGCAGATCACCAGTTTTATAGCGAATACAACAAATCCGCCATTAAATTTTTTAATTATCAATGTCAATCTCAAATCCATTCAACTTCCGTAACACAATGTGATAACTACAACTGGCCGATAAATGGAATTTCCTATACATCAAGCGGAACCTATACTTCAATAAGCGGTTGTAATATAGAGGTATTAAATCTTAGTATAAATTCGAGTACTCACAACAAAACAACCGCTACTGCTTGTGATAGTTATACATGGTCAAGAAACACAATTACTTATTCAACAAGCGGTACTTATGTATATACCTACACAAATGGCTCAGGATGTGCTTCAGCAGACACCTTAAAACTAACCATTAAACTAAAGTCAACAAGTACCACCACCGTTTCAAATTGTGTTTCATACACCTGGAATGGGGTAACGTATTCGGTTAGCGGCTCCTATACAAAGACGGGTTTAACGAATGTAGCGGGCTGTGATTCAACAGCGTATTTAGCATTAACGATTAAACAAAAGACTACGAGTACTACTACCATATCAAATTGTGTTTCATACACCTGGAATGGGGTAACGTATTCGGCTAGCGGCTCATATACAAAGACTGGCTTGATAAACGCAGCGGGCTGTGATTCAATAGCCTATCTATCTTTAACGATTAAACAAGCTTCCACATCTACAAGTGCAGCAACGATAGACGCTGTTAATTTGCCCTACATTTGGAATGGATCATCGTATACATCAACGGGTGTTTATACTACTAAATTGACCAATGCTCGTGGATGTGATAGTACAGTAACCTTAAATTTAACTGTAAATCCCTATTATCAAAACACGATTTTAAACTTGAAAATTTTTTTCGAGGGATTTTATATTGGTAATGGATTGATGCGAACTACTTTATATGATTTAGGTTTAAGCACAGTAAATGATGCTACTGATACAATATCAATTAATCTATGGAAAACTAATCATTTGAGTAACAATAATTCCGACTATACTGTAAAAGCATTACTTCATAGTAATGGTTCTGTATCAGCAAGTTTTCCTGCTGCCACCTATGGTAATTCCTATTACATTGCTATAAAACACAAGAATGTTTTGGAAACTTGGAGTGCATTACCCATTACAATTGTCGCAACAAATAGTTATGATTTTACAACTAGTATAAATAAAACGTATTCCAATGGTATTAATCTATCTATGAAAAATATGGGTAATAATAAGTATGCTTTTTTAACTGGAGATTTAAATTTAGACGGAGGAGTCGACATTTCCGATATGCAGCCAATAGAAAATGATGCCTCCCACTTTTATTTTGGCTATTATATTACTGATTGCACCGGTGATGGGGGAATCGATATTTCCGATATGCAAATAGTTGAAAATAATTCTTCTCAATTCTTGTTTTTTGCTCGCCCGTATTAGATGGCAAGTGTATGAATATTAATGCAATTTTAAAAAATCTAAAAATCTGACTATAATCATCACTCTATTTTAACCCGAATTTTCTCTTTACGTCTGCTGTAAAAGTTTTAAATTGTATGATGGATCCTACAGAAAACAATCATGTAACATCGCTTGAAAAAGTATTTTCAATCAACCAGCTAGATCTTCTTTCCGATGAAAAATTATTAATTGAATTAGCCTCGGAAATCAATAATCTTATGCTGATTAATTTTGAAAGACTGGTTCAATTGCTTTATAGAATTGATGTAAGCGAAATTAAACTAAAAACTTTATTAAAGGAAAATCCTAATGAAGATGCTGGTAGAATAATCGCTTCCTTGATTATTGAAAGACAATTTCAAAAATTGACATTAAAATCACAAATGAAAAGTACGAATGAAAAATCAGCGTCTGATGAAGAAAGATGGTAAAAAATAAATACTAATATAGTAGCTTACTCACTTCCGCTTTATCTTCTTTTTCTTTTTTTAAATCGTACATCGTTCCAAAAACAAGATCCCATAAAGTACTGCTTACGCCAAATCCTTTATCAGCATGTTTGTAATGATGAAGATGATGATTTCTCCATAATGGCTTCATCCATTTGAATGGGGGATTCCAGGCATGGATGGCATAATGCATAGATCCGTAAAGTAAGTATCCCAACATGAATCCTGGAAAAAAGACAAAAGCATTTTTATTAATAAAAAAATAAAAAAGAAAGAAAAACATTGATGCCAGTATTAAACTTGGTAAGGCAGGCATAAACAATCGTTCTTTATCTCGTGGATATTCATGATGATTGCCATGTAACAAATAAATTAATTTCTTTGTCCTTTCGGAGCTCGATTCATAATGAAAGGCGAATCGATGTAAAATATATTCCGTAAGACTCCAGAATAGTATTCCACTCATAAACAAGATCGATGCCCTAGTTGCACCAAAGCCTTCTACTTTTACTGCATAGTAAGGAAAAAGGATGAGCACCGGTAAATACAAACCCCATATTACAAGAGGATGAGTTTTGGTGAGATATTCGAGATATTGATTTCTAAAAAGTTGCGCTTGACCTTTGTTGTAAATTTTTTCAAAATGCATATTAATCCCTTCTTTTTTAAATTAAATAATTCCTTTTTTACTTGTAAGGAGAATGTTACTTTTGTTCCTCAAACAATAGTATGAAACTTGTTACTTATTTAAAAGAAGATTACGCCCAATTGGCGATGATTGTTGATGGGAAATTATATGACACAGATTCGCTTCATGCTGATTTGCCTGTTAGTATGGCCATGTTTTTAAATTATTGGGATGATGTATATCCGCTTGCGCTGGCTGCTGAAACACAAATTAAAAACGGCATGAACTTTTCTGTTTCTGGCAATCCATTGATTGAAGTAGATTTATTAGCTCCTGTACCACATCCTACAAGTTGCAGAGATGGCTACGCATTCAGACAACATGTTGCAGCAGCTAGGCGAAACCGTAAGGTAGATATGATTCCTGAATTCGATCAGTACCCCATATTTTATTTTACCAATCACAATAGCATTCAAGGGCCCGGCGATATCCTTTGTATGCCCGATCATTTTGAAAAATTAGATTTTGAATTGGAGGCTGCTATTGTTATCAATCGTTCGGGAAGAAATATAAAAGCAGCTGAAGCAGATGATTATATTGCAGGGTTAATGATTATGAATGATATGAGTGCAAGACGTTTGCAGATGGAAGAAATGTTATTAAACCTTGGTCCTGCAAAGGGAAAAGACTTCGCAACAGTTATTGGTCCGATGTTGGTGACTTTGGAGGAATTGCAGCAATATGAAATGCCTTGTAAAGAAGGTCATGTAGGTAAGAGCTGGAACTTGAATATGAAGTGTATGGTAAATGGTGTTCAAGTAAGCCAGGGAAACCTAGGCGAGATGGACTGGACATTTGCAGAGATAATTGAAAGATGCAGCTATGGTGTAAATCTATTTGCCGGTGATGTGATTGGAAGCGGAACCGTAGGAACAGGATGTTTTTTAGAATTGAATGGAACGGGTAAATTAAAAGATCCTAACTATCAGGAGCAGTGGTTACAACCTGGAGATCTGGTTGAAATGGAAATAGATGGATTAGGAAAACTTTCCAATACTATTGTAAAAGAGGAAAGTGATTTTTCTATTTTGAAGTTGAAAAAGAATATTTAATTACAACAACATGCTATCACTCAAACTATCAGATTTAAAAACTGCAGATATTCAAAATTATTTGCAACACGCCATCGCGCCTCGTCCTATCTGTTTTGCATCTACAATTGACAAAGAAGGACATGTAAATTTAAGTCCGTTTAGTTTTTTTAATTTATTCTCTTCAAATCCACCCATTGTTGTTTTTTCGCCTGCAAGAAGAGGAAGAGACAATTCTACAAAACATACGTTAGAAAATGCAATAGACATTCCTGAAGTCGTTATCAATATTGTGGATTATGATATGCTGCATCAAATGTCTCTTGCCAGTTGTGACTATCCAAAAGGTACCAACGAATTTGAAAAAGCTGGTTTTACTCAAGAAAAAGCAACATTAGTAAAGCCTCCAATGGTAAAGGAAAGCAAGATAAAATTAGAATGTAAAGTGAACCAGATTATTCCATTAGGAACTGAAGGCGGGGCCGGAAATCTTGTTATTGCTGAAGTATTGATGATGCATATTGACGAATCCATTTTAAATAACGAGAATAAAATTGATCAAAGAAAATTGGATTTGGTGGGAAGATTAGGAGGGAACTGGTATTCAAGAGCAAATGCGTCAACAATCTTTGAAGTTGAAAAGCCAAATATGAAATTAGGAATCGGTTTTGATACCTTGCCATTATCCATTCGAAACAGTACTATATTAAATGGCAATGAATTGGGTCAATTAGCAAACGTAAATGAATTGCCTTTTGTAGATGCAACATTCAATGACGATAACTTAAAACAAATCATTCAATATTTTTCTTTAAATCCGGATGAAATGGAGAGAGAATTGCATACTTATGCAAAAGCATTACTCCATGATGGGAAAGTCTATGAGGCCTGGCAAATTCTACTAGCCATAGCATAAATTTATTTCTGTAAATAATCAATAGCTGCGGGAGTTCAATTAACTTTGTGCTTCAAAATTTAACTATATAATAGGTTATGAGCACACCGCATTTATCCGAACAAGAAATCATTCGTAGAGAAAAAAGAACAGAGTTGGAGAAGTTAGGAATTGATCCTTATCCTGCAGCATTATATCCAGTAAATATTTCAGCGGAATATATCAAAGCAAATTATATAGGCGAAGAGAATAAGGCAGACTTTGCAGATGTATGCATCGCCGGTCGTATCATGAGTGTTCGCGATATGGGAAAAGCCAATTTTGCTGTGTTACAGGACGGCACTGGGAAAATTCAATTTTATATTAAGCAAGATGATATTTGTCCCGATGAAGACAAATCATTATTCCAGAATGTCTGGAAAAAATTAATAGATATCGGCGATTTTGTGGGTATTAAAGGATATGTCTTTACCACCAAGACAGGAGAAACATCCATTCATGTCAGAGAATTTACCATTCTTACTAAATCATTGCGTCCTTTGCCTATTGTGAAAGAAAAAGATGGAGAAGCCTTTGATGAAGTAACAGATCCGGAATTCAGATACAGACAACGTTATGCAGATTTGATTGTGAATCCTGCGGTGAAAGAAGTTTTTGTAAAAAGAACAAAACTTGTCAATGCCATTCGTGAATTTTTAAATGAAAGAGGTGCGCTTGAAGTTGACACCCCTGTTTTACAAAGCATTCCCGGAGGAGCAGCAGCAAGACCATTCACCACACATCATAATGCTTTAGATGTACCGATGTACATGCGTATTGCCAATGAATTATATCTCAAAAGATTGATTGTAGGAGGCTTTGAATGGGTGTATGAGTTCAGTAGAAATTTTAGAAATGAAGGAATGGACAGAACGCATAATCCTGAATTTACCGTGTTAGAATTTTATGTTGCGTATAAGGATTATGAGTGGATGATGGATACAACAGAGCAAATGCTGGAGAAAGCGGCTATTGCAGTAAATGGAACATCAACCTGTACTGTTGGAGATAAAGAAATTAGTTTCAAAGCACCATTCAAAAGAGTGACGATGTTTGATGCGATTAAGGAACATACAGGTTTTGATATCAGCGAAATGAATGAAGACGAAATTAGAAGCGTATGCCAACAGTTAGGCCTACATGCAGATTTGAAATGGGGTAAAGGGAAATTAATAGATGAAATTTTCGGATCTAAATGCGAAGGTAATTATATTCAACCAACATTCATTACAGATTACCCTGTAGAGATGAGCCCGCTAACAAAAAAGCATCGCAGCAAACCAGGATTGGTAGAGCGTTTTGAATTAATGGTTAATGGTAAAGAGATAGCCAACGCCTATACTGAGTTGAATGATCCGATTGAACAACGGGAGCGTTTTGAAGAACAAGTAAAGCTGATGGAAAGAGGAGATGACGAAGCTATGTTTATTGATCATGATTTCTTAAGAGCATTGGAATATGGAATGCCACCAACAAGCGGAATCGGTTTTGGTATCGACAGAATATGTATGCTTATGACGAACCAGCATAGTATTCAGGATGTGTTGTTCTTTCCAATGATGAGGCCGGAGAATATTTAAAGTTTTTTAATATCCTTGTTTCAAAGGTTTAATTGACTCAACTTGTTTATAGATGATTAAAATTCAAACAGCCTTTCCAAATGACAACCCCTTAGTGGTGACATATTTAAAACTGAAAAAAATAAGTCAAGTAAAACCCTAGAAGGGTGACATGTTTAAAACTAAAAAAAATAAGTCAAGTAAAACCCTGTAAGGGTGAGATGTTTAAAACTAAAAAAAATAAGTCAAGTAAAACCCTGTAAGGGTGACATATTTAAAACTAAAAAAAATAAGTCAAGTAAAACCCTGTAAGGGTGACATATTTAAAACTGAAAAAAATAAGTCAAGTAAAACCCAGTAGGAGTGACATATTTTAAAATGAAAGAGAGTTAAGTAAAACCCTGTAAGGGTGACATATTTTTAACCGTAAAAAGTAAGTCAAGTAAAACCCTGTAAGGGTGACATATTTAAAATGATGAAATAGTAAATACATTCAGCTTCTTTAAGAACAGAAATTCAATCAAATCATGGTTCGTTTCGTGTATTAATATTTAGTCTAGAAAAAAATTGCTGTTGGTCAAAAGTCAAATTATGATATGCAATTCCTAATCCCCCAAAAAACAAAATATTAAATCTTTCCTTTCATTTTAATCATGAATTTTATGCAAAAAAAGTTACTTACTGCAATTTTTGTAATCATTACAATTACAACTTTTTCACAGAAGAAAGCATTAACCAGTGCCCAGTATTTCAAAAACGATTTTTCTGGAATTATTGCCAATATACCACAATCGCCAATTTGGTTGGATGACCATCGTTTTGTAATGACAAAAAAAGGGAATAAAATTATTGTTGATGCTAATACGGGTAAGGAAGAAAATGTACCTCAAGGACAAATGATGCCTAAAATAATCCCTGCTTTGAATGCTTATCTAAAAGGGAATGATTTGTATATCAAAGAAACCGATGTTGACATTCAACTCACCAACGATTCGGCTAAAGAGATTAATCCTACGATGAGTCCCGACAATAAGTATGTAGCATATACCAAAAACAATAATCTTTATAGTTTAGAAATTACTACAAAAAAAGAAACGCAATTAACTAATGATGGCACCGATTTGATATTGAATGGTTATGCAAGCTGGCTTTACATGGAAGAGATTTTAGGTCGTGGTTCTCAGTATCGTGCATTCTGGTGGAGTCCCGATAGTAAGAACATCGCTTTCTTTAGATCAGATGATTCGAAAGTGCCTACTTATACCATCACA
>CALQJH020000093.1 GCA_943330835.2 Candidatus Kuenenia stuttgartensis | reverse complement strand
TTTGATACTTTGTGAATTTCATTTATTCCTGTTGCATGACTGGAATCATCTCCGATAACTTTCGCTTCAATAAAAGAAGCCATCCATTGTATTGATACTGGTGAAGGAAATTGCATATGCTGTAATTTTCACAAAGGTACTATCCTTTAATTTCATATAATTCATCATTACAGACCCTTTGAATAAAATATTGTTCCAAAAAAGTAAAATATTTTTTTATGAATTAGGGTGATGATGATTCAGCAGAATTGTATCAATATTATGCAAAGAAAAAAATAATTTTATTCAAACCTAAAAATAAAAAACAGCTGAAGTACTTGTAAAATCAATACTTATACAGGAATCATTTTTTGTTTTTAAAAATAGCAGTGTTTTGAATTTCCAATTTCCCCCTGTGCTTATCCACAGAAAAAATAAAAATGTTGATAAAATAATTCGAAATATTTTTTTGTTAGCGAAAAATATTTTTTAATATTGCGTAGGGAATTTGGTTCCCGTACTTACTAACCCATCTATATACTAAAGCCTGACAATAAAATGTTGGGCTTTTTTCATGTAAATAATCTTGGTCTGCATTAAGATTTAAAAATTCATCAGCGTTTAAAAACAAAAGAATAAACGATTACCTTGCAACAAAATAATACTTGTATGTTAAAATCAATGACAGGATTTGGAAGAGCAGAGCAAACCGTAGGTGACAAAACTTATCTGGTAGAAATAAAAGCATTGAATGGCAAACAATTTGAATTGCAATTAAAGCTTCCGCCATTGCTAAAACCATTTGAATTTGACATTCGCAATACCATTCAGGATAATCTGGTAAGAGGATCAGTCGATTGTTATATCACCATCAAACAGAATGGCACATCTAAGCCTGTAATCATCAATACCGAATTGATAAAATCCTATTATATTCAACTAGAACAACTAGGAAAGGAATTAAATATAGATACCAACAATGTTTTAAGCTCCATATTAAGGCTTCCTGAAGTGGTAAGTCCGAGTAATGAAATCATCAATGAAGATGATTTTAAAGAATTTAATAAAGTACTGATCAGCGCAATTTCTGAATTGAACAATCACAGAATCGAAGAAGGGAAAAGTCTGGAAAAAGATTTAAACAACAGAATCTCCAAAATAAAGGAACAAGAAGAGGCGATTATTGTTTTTGAACCCAATCGAAAAGTCAGGATAAAAGAGGAAATCAATAAATTACTTGCCAATAACGTTGGAAAAGAAAATATTGACAACAACAGAATGGAACAGGAACTTATTTATTACATGGAAAAAATTGATATCCATGAAGAACAGATTCGATTGCGCCAGCATTGTGAATATTTTTCCGATATCATTCAAAATGATTCGGTAAGTAAAGGGAAAAAATTATCTTTTTTACTACAGGAAATAGGAAGAGAAATCAATACTACCGGAAGTAAAGCATATGATGTGGATATTCAAAAATGTGTGGTAGTAATGAAAGATGAATTGGAAAAAGCAAAAGAACAGATTTTAAATGTGCTTTAATTAATTTAGTAATAGTCTATCATGAAGTACGATTTAGTAAAGCCAATCAGATTTTTTATTTCTTTCACCTTAGCCTGCTTTCTTTTTAGCTGCGATCAAATTGATGTGTTTGAGAAACATACGAGTATCCCAGATCAAAAATGGGATAGTAATTTCTTGTGTACGGGTTCCTTTGAAATTAAAGACACCAGTTCATTTTATAAAATTTCTATAGTAATCAGGCATACAGATGCGTATAAATACAATAATATCTGGCTACAACTTGGTTTACAAATGCCCGGAGATACGATGAATTTTCAAAAAATCAATCTAGCTTTAGGTGATGATGCAAATGGATGGTATGGCTCAGGAATGGGAGATATTTTTGAAGTGAGAAAACCGCTGACCAAATATCCCAAACAATTTAATAAGCCCGGTGTATATAAATACTCCCTCGCAAATATTATGCGTGACAATCCTTTGGATCATGTCATGAGCGCCGGAATCAGGATTGAAAAAGCAAAATAACCATGAGGAGTAAATGTTTTCGAGATAATTTATCCGTCGAAACAAAACATATTATTATTTTGATTGCTAAAATTGAAAGTAAAAAGGTTCTCTTATCTTTGTCGCACTTTATTTAATAGTAAAAATATTTGACCGTGAATCGCTTTAAACTTCTATTTGTCTTTTTATTGATTGCTTCAATCAATCTAAGTGCTCAGACTAACGCGTATCTCCAACAAGGAGAATTCGGTGTTACTCTTGGAAGCGCCCATTATTTCGGTGATTTAAATACAAGAAGCGGCTTAAACAGGCCGAAGCCTGCTGTGGGGGCATTTTTTCGCAAACAATTTGGTAATTACATTGGATTGAGAGTATCCGCTCATTATGCACAGCTTGGTTACAGCGATATTTACAGCAAGAATGATTATCAAAAAACAAGAAACTTAAGCTTCAATACTGATATTTTTGAATTTGCCGTTCAAGGTGATTTTAACTTCTTCAGGTATGATCCAAATGATCTTAACCATGGGTTTACGCCATATGTAACCCTTGGCTTGGGTGTTTTTAGCTACGATCCTTATGCGTATTATGATGGTACTAAAGTTTATTTACGTCCGCTTGGTACAGAAGGCCAAACTGCAGGATACCTGGGAAGATCGGAATATAGTACCATGGCTATTTGTATTCCATTTGGGGTAGGAATAAAGTATAGTGTAACGCCAAAAATAAATTTAATCGTAGAAGTAGCCCAGCGCTTTACAACTACTGATTATCTTGATGATGTCAGTACTACCTATGCACCAAGAAGTTTGTTTCCAAATGATGCCAACGGAGATCCTTCTATTGCAAATCTTTTACAAGACAGATCTTATGAAATTGATCCCAATAATATGCTGGGAAGTGTTGAAGGCAGACAAAGAGGATGGAGCAAACAAAAAGACCAGTATGTAATCGGTGAAATAGGGATATCTATTAATATCGGTACTTATCGATGTCCAACTGCAAATTAATCAAACACCATATTTTTTATAATAATGACCGCAATTTGACCATTGCGGTTTTTTCTTTTACAGCCGCATTCATTTTTCTTCAGAATAATTCAATTGATCTGATTGATTTGAAAGGTTTAGCCCAATTTTCGTTACTTTTGCGAACCTAAAAGGGACATTTATCGCATTATTCCATGAGTTTAAAGGAAATTGTAAATATCGAAAAATTACCCAGCCATGTAGCTATTATAATGGATGGCAATGGCAGATGGGCAAAGGAACAAGGAAAAGATCGACTTTTCGGACACCTGCATGGCGTTGAAAGTGTTAGGGATATTGTTGAAGGAGCCGCAGCATTAGGTATAAAAAATCTTACGTTATACGCTTTTAGTACCGAAAACTGGGACAGGCCGGAATATGAAGTTATTGGCTTGATGGAGTTATTGGTTGATACTATTCGTAAAGAAGTTCCAACTTTAAATAAAAACAATATCAGGCTGCATGTTATTGGCGCCATTAAGATGTTGCCTGAAAATGCGCAAAGAGAATTGTCGGAAGCTATACATGAAACCGCTCATAATACCGGATTAAATTTGATCATGGCATTGAGTTACAGTAGCAGATGGGAAATTGTCAATGCCACGCAGTCAATCGCTGCTGATGTTTTGAAGGGTAAATTATCAGTTGAAAATATCACACAAGATACCTTCAAAGATTACCTGACCACCAGCCTGTTTCCAGATCCTGAATTGATGATTCGAACAAGTGGCGAATATCGCATCAGTAATTTTTTATTGTACCAGTTAGCTTACACTGAATTGTATTTTACAGAAGTGCTCTGGCCAGATTTCAGAAGAGAAAACCTTTATGAAGCTTTAATAAATTACCAGCAAAGAGAAAGGCGGTTCGGTAAAACAGGAGACCAGCTGAAAAATGATCAGATTATTCCGAATTAAAAACCCATAAATTTTTTATTTAACAAATAGTTTTCATAAACGGGTTTAATATTGCCCCACATAAAATAAAATTGATGCACAGGATTTACAACAATTATTTTTTTACAGCGCTGTTTTGTTTGTTAGCTTTTCAGTCAAAAGCACAAAATGATACCTTGCCTGTATCTGTAAATCCTGCTTTACAAGAAATATTTAACTCGAAATACCCTAAAACATATACTATAGCGGGTATTACTATTACAGGTACAAAATCATTCGATCCTGCTTTAATTACTTCAATTTCTGGCCTTGCCGTTGGAGATAAAATTCAACTTCCAGGATCTGATGTTTTTTCAAAAGCTATTTCCAAATTATGGAAGCAAAACCTTGTTTCAAAAGCTGATATCACTATCAGCAGACTAGCAGATGCTGATATTTATTTAGATATCGAAATTGTGGAAAGAGCCAGGTTAATTGATTTTAAATTCATTGGAATTAAGAAAGGAGAGAAGGATGATCTTGAGTCAAAAATCGGACTGACCAAAGATAGGGTTCTTTCAGAAAACATGAAATTAAGTGCGGTTGAAGCCATCAAGAAATTCTACTATGATAAAGGATACAGAAATGTTACTATTAAGCTGGAAGAGGCTGAAATATCCGGAATAGCCAATAGCGTGTCACTTACTTTTTATATTGACAAAGGACATAAAGTAAAAATTAATTCTATTAATTTCAGTGGGAACGAAAATGCAGACGATGCGAAACTGAAAAAACAAATGAAGGGTACAAAGGAAATGTCAAGATTTAACCTTTACCCTAATACACCTTTCAGGCCTTATGGAGATTCTTCTAAAGGCTATACTTTTCAAAAATATATGAAGGAAAAAGGGTTCTTATATCCAACTAAAACCGGTGAACTCATTGATCCTTATTTTAGAATAAAATTCAGCGGTTCTAAGTTTAATGAGACAAAATATGCCGATGATAAAGATAAAGTACTAGCCTACTTGAATGCACTGGGACTAAGAGACGCAACGATTCTGGCCGATACACTGATGATGAATAAAGATGGGAATCTGGATATAGACATCAAAGTAAAGGAAGGCAGAAAATATTATTTCGGGAATATTAACTGGAGAGGTAATACTAAATATTCAGATTCTATTTTAAATATGCTTTTAGGTATTGAGAAAGGAGATTTGTATAATTTAGAGTTGCTCAACAAAAGATTAGGCAAACAATTATCAATGGAAGGTGGAGATATCAGTAGTTTATACCAGGATGACGGATACCTGTTTTTTAGATTAGACCCAATAGAAACAGCCGTTTATAATGATACGATAGATTTTGAAATCAGAATGGCTGAAGGCCCTCAGGCTACTTATGGGAAGATAACGGTATCGGGTAACGACAAAACAAAGGATTACGTTGCGTTGAGAGAAATGCGTACGTTACCTGGACAGAAGTTCAGTCGCGCTGATATTATTCGTACCCAACGTGAATTGTCTCAGCTTGGTTTCTTTAATCCTGAAAAAATAAATCCCAATGTAGTTCCGAATGCCGATACTGGTACTGTTGATATCAATTGGGAAGTAGAAGAGAAATCATCTGATCAATTGGAATTGTCTGCAGGATTTGGCGGAGGCATCGGATTAACCGGAACATTAGGTATAACCTTCAATAATTTTTCCATAAAAAATATTACCAAAAAATCAACCTGGGATCCGCTTCCTTCCGGAGATGGCCAGCATCTGAGCTTAAGAGTGCAATCGAATGGAAGAGCCTATCGGTCTTATAATTTTTCTTTTACAGAACCTTGGTTAGGTGGTAAAAAAAGAAACTCCTTTTCTATTAGCTATTTCAATACAAAATATTCAAATGCAGTAGATAGATTTGGTAGTTATTGTAAATCATGCGGAGATACTTCTTATGTAAAGACTATTGGTTTTGGACTTTCTTTGGGTAAACGATTAAAATGGCCTGATGATTATTTCAATTTGATTTATTCTTTAAATTTCCAACAGTATAAACTGAGAAATTACGGACAAATATTCAGCGGTATAACAAATGGTAATTCTAATAACATCAGTCTGAAAATTACCTTGCTTCGTAACTCTGCCGGACCCAATCCTATATTTCCAACAAGCGGTTCTAATTTTTCTTTGAGTGGACAATTTACCCTGCCTTACTCAACACTTGGTATTACCCCTTCTGTTAGTAATAAATATGCCTTACCTGAATTTCACAAATGGCGTTTTGCCGGTGAATGGTATACTCCAATCGGAAGGGCACGTGGCGCTGAAAAAAACAAACAATTTATTTTGAAGGCAGCCGCAAAATATGGTTATATAGGCAGATATAATACCAATCTTGAAGTCTCTCCATTTGAGCGTTTTCAAGTTGGAGATGCAGGATTAAGTAATACACAAGCCTTGTTGGGTTATGATATTATTGCCCATAGAGGTTATCCTATTTACAGCAGTTCAAATCCAAAAATTAATCCTGATGGAGTTACTCCATCACAGTATTTCACCTTGTTTAATAAGTACACGCTGGAATTGCGTTACCCATTCAGTACAAGTGCGAGTAGCACTATTTATGGGTTAGCGTTTTTTGAAGCAGCAAATGGCTGGTATTCTTTAAAAGAATTCAATCCGTTTAAACTACGCAGATCGGTAGGAGTTGGAATGCGCTTCTTCCTTCCTATGTTTGGATTACTTGGGTTTGATTATGGAATTGGTCTTGATCGTTATGATCAATCAACTGGAATTAAAGGAGCAGCGAAGTTTACGTTTATGCTGGGTCAGGAAGCTGAATAAAGTGTAGTCTGACTTTTTTAAAACTATAAAAATTACATCATGAAGAAAATAACAATCGCCATATTATCTTTTATTTTATTTTCTTTTACTACAATTGCCCAGCGTTATGCAGTCATTGACTCCAAATATATTCTTGGAAAAATTCCTGAATATATAGAGGCACAAACTAAATTGGATCAGTTCAGTATTTTGTGGCAACAGGAGATTGATCAAAAACAAACGGCTTTGGGTAAAATGAATAAAGATTTTGAAGCGGAGCAAATTATGCTTCCCGATAATCTAAAGAAAAAAAGAGAAGACGAAATTTTTAATAAAGAAAAAGAATTACGCGATCTGCAAAAAAAACGTTTTGGTTATGAAGGCGATTTGTTTAAAAAACGCCAGGAATTAATCAAACCAATACAGGATAAAGTGTACAATGGCGTACAAAAATTAGCTATTGAAAAGCAATATGACTTTATTTTGGATAAAAGCGAAGGAATTACAGTTATATTTGCCGACCCAAAATTGGATAAAAGTGAAGAAGTGTTGAAGAATATGGGCATTAAATAGTTTGATACCAAAGGATACAAAAAATAATTTTTAATCAGCAAATAAAATAGATAATAAAAAAGAAAAACAAATGAAAAAACTAATCGTAGCAGCTGCAATGACTTTAATTGTTTTCGGCGCTTCTGCACAACAAAAAATCGGATATGTAAGTACGGATGAATTAATTGGATCAATGCCTGAAGCAGAAAAGGCAGATGCTGAATTAAAAGAGTATCAAGC
>CALQJH020000092.1 GCA_943330835.2 Candidatus Kuenenia stuttgartensis | reverse complement strand
TCATGATAATTATATTTTGTAGTTTAAAAAATTATGAAAGTCATAAAAGAACTTTGGAAGATTAGGGAGAAGTTACCAAACATCATTGTATTTTTGCATAAATTTACTTAAGTAAATAAGAAACATGAAGAAATTATTTTTATATATTGCTTTTTTGGCACTAGGGAATACTAATGTTTTTGCCCAGCATATTCCAAGTGGAAAAAAGGCCAAACGAGAAGAAAAAAACAAACGGATTAATGCTATCATCAAACAAGAAGAAGAGGGGGTGTTGAAGTATAAAACTCACTTTATAGCTGGGTTTAAACTGACTAATGATGGTTATGGTGGTTTTTTAGAATATGCAAAAGCACAATCTGTTAAAAAGGCATTACTATTCCAGTTGGATATTTCGGAAAGAAAAAATAGTAAGGAACAAAAAATGCAAAATCTTGCCTATCCTTCTTCTCCTGTCATATATGGAAAAATAAACTTTTTCTATCCTGTTAAATTAGGTGTTCAAGAGCAAATCCTACTTGGTAATAAAGGGAATAAAAATGGGGTGGCTGTTTCTTTTAATTTTGGTGGAGGATTTTCTCTAGGCCTTTTACGACCGTATTTAGTGGAAGCAATAAAAGATGATGGGACTACTGAGTTCGTCGGTTATGATGCGCCTGATAATAGTGCTTTTTTAGATCTGAATAGAATTGTTGGAGGACCAAGTTTTGGAGATGGCTGGAAGAATCTAAAACTAATTCCAGGTATTTATCTGAAATCAGCGATCCGTTTTGATTACGGGAAATACAATGAGATGGTAAATGGATTGGAAATAGGATTAACAGGAGAATTTTACAGTAAAAAAATCCCTCAAATGATTGTGATAAATCAAAAGCAATTATTCGTTGGAGCTTATATCTCCTTATTTTTCGGCAGAAGAAAATAAATAATGTATTCAAAAGCAATAATAATCTAAATATTTTATCATAATGTCTTGTGGAACTGCATCTGAAGATCAAATTTTTCCCGTAAAAAAACCTAACTGGCTAAGAGTAAAATTGCCTATTGGTGAAGATTACAAGCACGTTCGCGGCTTAGTAGATAAACATAAGCTTCATACGATTTGCGAAAGCGGTAATTGTCCAAATATGGGCGAATGCTGGGGTGCAGGTACTGCTACTTTTATGATATTAGGGAATATCTGTACAAGAAGTTGTGGTTTTTGCGCCGTAGCAACTGGTAAGCCAGATGCGGTAGACTGGGATGAACCTCAACGTGTAGCCGAAGCGATTCACTTGATGAAAGTAAAACATGCTGTGATTACTTCTGTTGACAGAGATGAATTAAAAGATGGGGGAAGTATCATTTGGTACAATACAATTAAAGCTGTAAAATCACTGAATCCTGATACTACTTTAGAAACATTAATTCCAGATTTTAAATCTCAAAAAGAGAATATTCAACGTATTATTGACGCTGCTCCGGAAGTGGTGAGTCATAATATAGAAACAACGGAAAGGCTTACACGACAAGTAAGAGTACAAGCTAAGTACTGGCAAAGTATGGAAACGCTTAAGATTTTAAAGGAAGGTGGCATGAGAACTAAAAGTGGTATCATGCTTGGCCTAGGTGAATCAAAAGTAGAAGTGGTTCAAACTTTAAATGATTTGTATAACAGTGGTGTAGATGTAGTTACCATTGGCCAATATCTTCAGCCTACCAAAAAGCATCTTTCTGTGGAGCGATTTATTCATCCGGATGAATTTGCGGAGTATCGTGAAATTGGCTACCAGATTGGTTTAGACTTTGTTGAAAGTGGGCCACTTGTTCGTTCTTCCTATCATAGCGAGAAACATGTAATACCCATGTGGGGCAGAAATAAGTGGTTGCAGGAAAAATCTGCACAATAGATTTACTAGTAGCTCTGTTTGTTATAATAATCTAGATACGGGTACTCAATATTTCTGATTTTATTGATGTAAAAATTTTTTCGGAATGAAAATCGTACATGTCAGTGCAGAATGCTATCCAATGGCGAAAGTCGGTGGCCTTGCTGATGTGGTAGGTTCATTACCCAAATACCAGCATGCTTTAGGACATAGCGCAATGGTTATTATGCCTATGCACCAAACCCCTTTTTTGTCTTCTCATGAATGGGAATTGATTCAGGAAAGTTCTATCCCTTTTTCAAATACTACTTTAAATTATTCGGTAATTAAGGAGAAAAATAATAACCTCCATTTCGAATTGTATTGTATTAATGTTGTTGGTTTTTTTGACCGGCCAAATGTATACGGTTATGATGATGATACGGACCGATTTCTTGCATTTCAAATTGCCACAATGAATTGGTTGTCTAAATGGGAAAATCTACCCGACCTTATTCATGTGCATGATCACCATGCCGGACTTATTCCATTTATGCTGAGACATTGTTATGAGTTCCAACATCTTTCTACAATAAAAACCGTGCTTACCATTCATAATGCTCAATATCAGGGTTGGATGCCTTTACAAAAAGCTGATTATTTGCCATCTTGGGATAAATGGAAGTCCGGATTGCTGGAATGGGATCACCAGTTGAATCCATTGGCTTGTGCCATAAAATGTGCAGATAAAGTCACAACAGTTAGTCCGAGTTATATGCAAGAGTTGGTGAATGATTCCAATGGATTAGCGTATTTATTTAAAAATGAGAAGGGAAAGTGCTCAGGTATTATTAATGGGATTGATTATGAGGTTTGGGATCCTAAAACAGATCATTTCATTGAGGCAAAATTTAATGTACGTAATTTGGAAAAAGGGAAGCGTTTAAACAAAGAAAAGATTTGTACGGAATTCAATTTTGATACTCAACTTCCATTATTTATTTTCATAGGAAGATTTGTTACAGAAAAAGCTGCGGATTTATTGCCTGATGCCATTTCAAGAGCTTTTGAACAGTTTTATGGGAAATTCAATATGTTGATTCTTGGAAATGGAGATCCTCTTATTGAACAAGCTTTGTCAAATATGCATCAAAAATGGTTTGGGTATTATCATTCAAAAATAGCGTACAATGAAACACTGAGTCACCAGATGTATGCAGGGGCAGATTTTTTATTAATGCCAAGCAGGGTAGAACCTTGTGGCTTAAATCAATTGTATGCGTTACGCTATGGAACAATTCCAATTGTAAGAAGTACCGGTGGATTAAAAGACACTGTTATTGATTTTGGAAATGATGATGGGTTTGGTATTTGTTTTAATCAAGCAACAGTTGATGATATTGTTTTATCAATTGGAAGAGCATTGGATTTATATAACGATAATCATAAGGTAAATCAGATCAGAAAAAAAATGATATCTATCAATAACAGTTGGGAAAGTAGTGCGAAAGATTATATCCATCTTTACAACTCAATTTAGAATAGTATTCAATATGGTTAATAAAAAAGCAATTTCAGTAATTCTAGGCGGTGGTGCAGGTTCAAGGCTTTATCCTTTAACAGCTTCAAGAAGTAAACCAGCAGTTCCTATTGCCGGGAAATATCGATTGGTTGATATTCCTATTTCAAATTGTATCAATAGCAATATCAATAGAATGTTTGTGCTCACACAATACAATTCTGCCTCATTGAACAAACACATTAAAAACACTTACCAGTTCAGTGGATTCAGTAATGGATTTGTAGATATTCTGGCTGCAGAGCAAACGCCTGATAGTCCTGGTTGGTTTCAGGGAACTGCGGATGCGGTAAGACAATCATTAAAACACATACAAAAAGAAGATTTCGAATACGCCTTGATTTTGAGCGGTGACCAATTGTATCAAATGGATTTCACCTTGATGCTGGATAATCATGAAAAATCAGGCGCTGATATTTCTATTGCAACAATTCCTGTTGGAGAGAGAGATGCTACTGAATTTGGGATTTTGAAATCTGATGAAGAACATAATATTACCTCATTCATAGAGAAGCCTTCAAAAGAATTGTTGCCTGAATGGACAAGCAATACAGGTGAAGAAATGGCTCAACAGGAGCGAAATTATTTAGCATCAATGGGAATTTATATTTTCAACAGAAAAGTACTTTTTAATTTATTGCAGTCTGAACGAAATGACGCTACAGATTTTGGGAAAGAAATTATTCCGGATGCTATTTGTAATCATAAAGTAATCAGTTATCAATATGATGGCTATTGGACGGATATTGGAAACATCGCATCATTCTTTGAAGCGAATCTTGCACTTACCTTAGATCTTCCACCATTTAATCTTTTTGATAACAATAAGATGGTTTATAGTAGAGCAAGAATGTTGCCGCCAGCAAAGATTAGCGGCACTCTTATCGATCAAACAATAATTGCTGAAGGGTCTATTATACATGCAGCGAAGATTTCAAATTCAGTGATTGGAGTTAGAAGCAGAATAGGGAAGGGTAGTGAAATTGTCAGTTGTTATATAATGGGAAATGACTTTTATGAAACGATAGAGGAAATTTCAAGAAATGATGAACAAGATATTCCAAAGCTTGGGATTGGAGATTATTGCATCTTGAATAAGGTTATTGTAGATAAAGATTGTCGAATAGGCAATAACGTTACTATTATTGGGGGTAATCATTTTTCGAATGCAGACCATTCATTATTTTCTATTAAAGATGGGATTATTGTAATTAAGAAAGGAGCTGTAATCAATGATGGATTTGAATTACAATAATACATTCCAAATTAATTGTTCTATCCATTTTCTTGATTCTGGATCTTCATCATCTCCTCCCCATTCTTTTGTTTTTTCAATGATGGTTTTTCGAATGGAAGACATAGTGAAAACGCTTTTAGACGCAGTCGGTTCTGTAATTAAGGCTACTTTGCTTTTATCATTGATTTTGGTAGCTATCCAAGAAGTATAAAGTCGTGGAATGGTCATCCCCAGAATCATGCCAGGCAAACCATGAATGGTACAAGGCCCCCCTGGGACAGTTATCTCTTCTGTATAAAAAGCAAATACATAAACACTGTCCATTATTTTACCTGTAGCTTTTCTGCAATTATACCCTGCAATAATTCTATTTTCATTGCTTAATTTCCATTCTATTTTGATTATCGAATCTTTGATATGGAATGCTGTTCCAAATACATCTTTTTGCATGATAAACATATTGGCATTGAAATCTGAATACCAAATAGATTGTTCGTCACTCTTGCGGAACATGTCCGGAATCAATTCTTTATTTTCCCAGTGATCAAATTGATAGGTAGTCTTGTTCTGGTTAAAAGCGTATTTGTAATAAGCCGTTTTGAAATTAGGGAGTTTGTCTTTCATCATATCTGCCCAGGGCGTACTTCCCATGGTTTTTTTGATGTTTGTTTTAACTTCAAACTCAATTTCTCCGCTTTCCAAAAATTGAGCACTCGCCATTAAACTAATTCCTATATTTAGAACAAATATTAATATCGTCTTTTTCATTTTTTACTTTTTATTGTTTTTGTTTTTAAAATCCCAGCTGAACCCAATCATGAAATATCTTTTCAATCTTTGATTTCTTTCTTCACTAAAATTGTTACCATAGTAGCTTCTGTCAATTCCGGCATTTTGGTTGAAAAGGTCTCTTGCCTGAGCATACACAGTAAACTCTTTATTGTTAAAGGTTTTTTGTAGTTTAATATTCACCAAATTGACGTTCAAATTAGCTGTTTCCCCTGCTAATTTTTCTCTTGCATTAAAATCATAATCAGAACTGATAGACCATACTTTTTTATAATAGACTGTACCATTTAAGGTAAGTCGGTTTGTTTTGAATGAATTTGATGCATTCGTTTGTGCATTTGTATTGCGGTTGTAATTGAAATCATTATTGATACTGAAATCATATTTATCAGTCATGGATTTTCTTAAACCTAAATTAATGCCGGCAGAAATGGTTTTTGATGAACTGCTCACTCCATTGATTAGATCATTAAAGCTCGAAAAATTTCCATTAGGACTGATTTCGAAATCGATTTTTGTTTTCTTTATTTTAAATCCTACACCCGTCCATAAATTGATATTGATGTTGCCGTTGGTATTTACAGGTTGAGTAATCGTACTACCTGTTGAAGGGTCAATGATTTTGCTATCCGTTATAGCATTATTGGTAAAAGTGACATTTAATGATTGATAATTCCATAATTCTTTGAGGAAGTTATATCCATTATGATTGATGTTGATGTTGTTGGCAAAAGAAGGTTTTAGGTCTGGATTTCCAATGTATTGATTGAAAATATCTGCGTTGTTTTTTAATGGTTGTAATTGGTTTAGGGTAGGCTGGGTATTGTATCCATTGTATTTAATTCTTAAAGAATGGTTCCCTTTGTAGGCATAAACAAATGTTGCGGTTGGGAATAGGTTGATATAATTTCTGCTGTAATCTTTCCCGATTGATAAATCTAAAAGATCATATTGGGTAACACCAAATCCAGAACCAAAATTAAACTTGAACTTTTTAAATGCATAATTAAATTTAGCACTTGGCTTTTGAACAATAATATTTTGTTTGAAATGGTTACTTAATGAATCATTGAAATTATCATAAGAGTTAGTGGTATTTGATTTATTGTAAGTATATTGTTTGTTGTTTCCTTGATTAGATGATAGCTCATAGCTTAATTCTAATGACCATTTTTTAGATAGAGGTTCTGTATAAACAAGTTTTGTTGAAATAGTACTTGTTGATTTTTGCCCCTTTGTTACTTGGTCAATATTAGTGGTGTCGCTAATATTAGATAGGAAAGTATTGTTAAATGAGTATAAAAAATTTTCACTCTCAATTGTCAAATAATTCCAGTCGGCATTAAGGGAGAGTGTTCTTCTTTCTTTTTTAAATTTATGTTTTAAAATTAAATTTCCAGCTGCAATATTTTTGTCATAATTATTATTGATTTTCTTTGTGCTGCTGTTAATTAATTTTTCTGAATAGCCATTGGTTTGAGATGTGGTAAAATCCTTATTCTCGCTATGGAAATAGTTTTCACGTAAGGTTACTTTTAGTGAATTGCTACTGTCAATATTGACATCATATATCAACGTATTCTTTAGATTATATCTTTTAATTAGACTTGTTGTAGTGTAGTTTTCAACTAATGCAGAGTCCCCAAATTGATTAATATTTTTTACTGTTTTTATATTAGAGTAATCTTGTTCATTATATTTCGGAGAAAAATTAAGATTATGTTTGTCTTTCCATTTGTTGCTATATTGAATCCCTGAATTTAAATTCCTTAAAAAGCCGTTTTCGGCATTGATATTAACTTCTTCATCTGAATTGTTTGTGCCAACGCCTAAAGCAAAAATTCCATCCTCATCCCACATTTCAAAGTTGCTGTTTTCACTGGTGCCGTACTTCTGGCTTTCTTGCCAGTTAAGCCCATCCTGTCCAGTATTTCCATTTAGGATGAATGCGGCTATTTTTCTTTTACCCTTAAATGAACCGAAAAGGAAATTATTGTTAAATCGATTAGTGATTTCTTTACCTGTTCCCCCTGATAGGCTGATTTTCCCAAAATAGCCTTTTCTTTTATCATCTTTTAATTTTAAATTGATTGTTTTT
>CALQJH020000091.1 GCA_943330835.2 Candidatus Kuenenia stuttgartensis | reverse complement strand
GGATCAGGTGGCGAAGTTCATAGGGTAGGAGAGATATGGTGCGCTGCATTATGGGATATGACATGGGAAATGATTTCAATTGATGGGATTAATCCTAACCTATTTAATCCGTTAATCACAGCCGGTAACACTGCTGCATTAAAATTGGTTATCGAAGGGATGAGATTGCAGCCCTGTAGTCCGGGTTTTATTGATTCGAGAAATGCAATTTTAAAAGCAGATACTTTGTTATTTGGCGGTAAATACAGTTGTGTGATTTGGAAAGCATTTGCCAAAAGAGGAATGGGTATTAATGCATTACAGGGCTCATCGAGATATATTACTGATCAGACAGCAGATTTCTCAGACAATGGAAGAAGTGCTGCGTTGAGTATTGCTCCAAGTGTCCTGCAGCAAGAAGAAGGCAGCAATATTACTTTTACAAATACTGTCAAAACAGGCTCCTGCTATGGCTTGTATGGTTATATTATTCGTGATACTTTGCCAGCAAATGTAACTTTCATTAGCGGAGGGGTATATGATGCTGTAAACAGGGTCGTAAGTTTTCTTGTTAATCAGGATGTAGGGATTTCTCAAAATTACTCCTTTACGGTAAAGGTCAATAACGGAGCATACTATCCGCCAGTTCGGTTGATTGATGAATCTGTTGTAAATAATGCCCTGTCGTCTTTTTGGACTACATCATCTTCAACCTCAATTAGCTGGATGACTTCTACAACAAAAAGTAAAACTGCTCCTTATTCTTTATTTACACCAAATCTTGCTTCTATATCTGATCAGATCATAGAGACTACTGATCCAATATATTTACCCTCGAATCCACCATGTCTTACATTTCAAAGTTATGTAAATGCAGAGCCAGCTTGGGACGGGGGTGTAGTGGAAATTAGTATGGATAATGGACTAACATGGTCTGATTTAGGTTCGTCATTTCTTTCAGGTGGGTATAATGCAACTTTGTCTTCCAGTCTCAATCCATTGTCGGGAAGAAAAGCGTTTACAGGTAATAGTAAGGGGTTTATAAAAACAGTAATTGACTTATCGGATTACGAAGGACAGACTGTAAAATTTCGTTTTCGTTTTGGTTCAGATGCAAGTTTTGCAGCAACAGGCTGGTATATTGATGATATTCAAATTAAAGATGTGGCTGAAGTGAAAATAATTTCAACTCTTTTTAATAATAGTAACCTTAATATAGTTACTGCTGATACTGTTACAACAATTTTGAAATCTTCAGGATGTAAACCTGCTTCAATCATAAATCAATCTGATAACTTGAGATTGTGCGTTGGATATTCATCGAGGCTTAATGTAATTACTACTGACACAGCTTTGATTTATCAATGGCAATCCAGCACAGATAATGGGCAGCACTTTTCAAATATTACTAATGCCATAGACTCAACGCTTTTAATAAATAATGTTACAAGCAGTATGAATGGGAATCAATATCGTTGTGTTATTAATGGGGCTTGTACTAATAATTTGATGTCTGCTATTTCAATGCTTGTTGTAAATGATTTGCCTTCGGCGCCTATTACTACTCCTGTTTCTATTTGCGAAAAAAAGACTGCTACAATTACTGCAACTGCAGCATACGAAATGACCATCGATTGGTTTGAAGATACTGTTACTAATGAAGTGTTACAATCAGGGCTTTCCTCTGGTGTGAATAATTATATTACTACAGCTTTATCTTTCACAACAACATACTGGGCCGTTCAAAGAAATTTGATAACGGGTTGTATCTCTTCCGAAAGAATACCTTCAACCATTATGGTTATTCCAAATCCTACAGCACCTTTAGTAAATGGGAATTATAGATGTGGTTTTGGTACTGTAGAATTGAATGCTTCAGTTCAAGGGGAAGATTCCTTATTTTGGTATTCCGATTCAACAGGAGATGTGATTCTTGCAAATACATTTTCATTTACTACGCCGTTGATAAATGCCAATACACTCTATTACGTATCATCAAAATCAAGCGAGGGTTGTGTTTCTTTAAATCGAAGTCCAGTGTTGGCAACAATCATTCCAATTCCTTCGCCTCCAATCGGGATTGGCTCATCAAGATGCGGAACTGGTTCACTCACAATTTTATCAATGCCGGGATTAGACGAATTTGTAAATTGGTATACGGAACCATCAGGCGGTTTATTGTTGCTTTCAGACTTAAATTTGTATACAACACCTAATATAACGGTTACGACTAACTATTTTGCCGAGTCCAAAAATGCATTTTGTTCATCCGCTTCAAGGACTTCAGTATCAGCAATTGTCAATACTTTACCAGCGACAGTATCAACAGTTATAGGTGCTTCAAAATGCGGATCAGATTCAGCCAAACTATTTGCCACGGCTACAAATGGACTAACCATAAATTGGTATTCCGACTCAACAACATCAACAGTATTGCAAAGTGGAACACTTTCGGGTATCAATACCTATATAACACCCATATTAAATAGCACTACTACATTCTGGACTGTTCAAAAAGACTTAACAACTGGTTGCCTCTCAGCAGAAAGAAAGGTAGTAATAGTAATGATTAATTATCGGCCTTTAGCTCCTTCAGTCAGCAATGCTTCCAGATGTGGGGCAGGTACATTATTGCTTTCTGCCACAATGCCTATAGCTCCTGCTGGATCGGTGTCATGGTATTCATCGGCTTCATCTGGAGTAGCATTGAGTAACTGCTCTTTTTATAACACACCTAATATAAGTTCAACTAGAAATTATTATGTAGCATCCAAAATAATAGCTACAGGATGTGTTTCTTTAACAAGATCAGTGGCAATTGCAACTATAAATAAGATTCCTATTGCTCCGATTGCAATTAATGCTTCCAGATGTGGCATCGGCGTAGTCAACATTTCAGCAATTCCTGATACGGGTCAAACTATTGATTGGTATACTGCTGCTAATAATAATAAAGTAGTACGTATTGGGTCATCATCATTTGCAACTCCTGTAATTCACAAAACAACATCTTATTATGTAGCAGCAAGAAATAAATACACGGGTTGTGTTTCGTCTACAAGAACACCTGTTACAGCTACTGTTTCAACAGTTATTTTGCCTGAATCAACTTTACTAACGGGGTTGAATAATGTTTGTCCACTGATTGGTGCATTTAATAGTATGACGTATTGTATAACGGCAGTGTCAGGAGCATCATCTTATATATGGACCATTCCTTCAGGAGCGATTATTGATAGCGGAAGTAATGGGTTGAAAATTAAAGTAAGATTCAATAGTGTCGGGGGGAATGATAGCATTATTGTTCAGGCTTATAATGGTTGTTTGGGTATAAAGAAAGTATTGAAATTAACATCTGGAGGATATGCTCCAGCATTATTTTCGAAATTAAATATTCTTGAAAACGAAAAAAAACCAATGGTTGTAAATATTTTTCCTAATCCAACAAACAGTGTATTTAAAATGAAAGTATCGACATTAGCTTCTTCTACTCTTAAGTATAAAATAATCGATGTCATGGGAAGAGTTATAACTAAGGATGAAATAAAGCCGAACAAGATTTATACAATAGGATCAATGTTGAAGTCCGGTACATATTTTTTAGATATCAATCAAGGTAATAACAACAGTGTATTGGAGATGATGAAGTTCTAGTGAGAAAAATAAACTTTAAATAAAACGAACGTTATTTTTATCTTATTAATTTATCTGTAGCTGGTCTTTTTTTGATTCAATATATTCTTGAATTGATTTCGGAATCTTATTTAAGAAGTTGTATCCGGTAATATTTTCAATTTCGTCTACAGTTACACGATAGTGTTCCCATTTGAATTCGTTAACAACTTGATTATTGGGCATATCAACAGCTATTATCCTAGTGGCATTATTTATTCTTTGTAAATCATTCGATCCTTCAGGAAGAACAACTACAATTTTCCAGCAATGAGCCGGCACATTTATGTTCTCTACGATTTTTTTTGATACCTCGCCGCTTTCGCCAATCCCTCCGGAGCCATATCCTCCTGCAATAATGTACAATTCGTCTCCGGCATCAATCAGTTTCCTGCAATAGGCTTCTAATGCAACCCAGGTAATACGATTGAGATGTGGAGATTGAGGAATCATATTGCTCATTAGAAAAGTAGCTTTATTGTCCTCTTTATTTGCATCTCTGTCTTCCGAAGGGCATAAATGACCTCTGTCGAATCCCGAATGTGCGTAATCGTTTTTAGTTATTTTGTTAAAAGAGGATGGGAGAGTATTGTCTGTTGCAAAACAATTACATCTTTTAGCATCTCCTTTCCAGGCATTACTTAAGTGCCAGCTTACCCAGTTAGGTTCTCCTTTTGAACTATTGTAAGAAAGGGTAAACTGTGTTTTTGTAATTAAAAAATTATCCTGTTCCGAAATAGTTGCAGTGGCATTTGACGGGTTGCCCATTTCTAAGTTATTGTCACGAGATGCTGTATCATGAGGAACTGTATGGCCTTGTATAAAAAGTGTTAATGCACAGCCTATAATGAATTGTTTTATTTTCATTTATTAAAATTTAAAAAGAGAATCTACCATTTAAAATTCATGAGGAAAAGTAGTGAAAATTTAATGGGTACAAGTTTTTTTAAACATTATAAAAATTAGGTATTCTTTACTGCCTAATAATAATTGCCATTGGACTTTTTCTTTTAAGTAACTTGTGTCACATTTTTTATTATCTCCGTTATGCTTAAAAAGAAAATTCCTGCTTATTTCATTTTAATTGCTTCTGCACTTTCTATTATCGTTTGCTTAGGATTTGTAGCATTAAATAAGCCTAAATCTCAGGAACCACTTGCAGATTCGATTATTACAGATTCTAATAAATATTGCAGCTTGAATATAGCTCGATTAAAAGGGTATAGATTTATTCATCCATTGCTTTATGCGGAGCCAAATTGTGAAGCCACTGATTTTATAGGATATAAAAATGAGATTGAACAAGTGATTGAATCAAATAAAGCATTGGGCAATTTAACTACGGCATCTGTATACATAAGGGAATTTAAACAAGCGGAATGGCTGGTTATTAATGAAGGGGAAAAATATAGTGTTGGTTCTTTATTGAAAGTTCCTGAATTGATAGCGTATTTTAAAATGGAAGAATTAAATCCTGGTTTTTTGGATAAAAAAATTACGTATAATCAAAGAATAACGACAGATAAAATTATCAATTTCGAATCTAATCATATTGTTTTCGGTCAGACATACAGTATAAGAGAGTTGTTGAAATATATGATTGTGTATTCCGATAATGAAGCGACTCTAATACTAAATAAACTCATTGATGGCAATATTTTCAAGAAAGTATTTTCTGATGTCGGATTGAAAGAGCCCGATTTTCAATCTAATTCTTATCCTATGGGGGTAATGGATTATTCCATTTTTATGAAAGAATTGTTCAACTCTTCTTATCTTCCTTTCAGATATTCTGAAGCCTGTTTGGAATTGTTAAGCCAGTCGAAGTTTTCAGAGGGAATTGTTTCGGGACTTCCTGCTAATTGTGATTTAGTGCATAAATTTGGCGAGTCTGGCACAACAGATAACCCTAATTTCACAGAAGCTGCCATTGTTTATTGTGGTAAAAGACCCTATATCCTAATCGTAATGACCAAAGGCAAGGAAATGAAAAAACTGCCAAAAGTAGTAGGGGAAATTTCAAAGAAAGTTTATGACATCATGAGTAACAGAAGCTAGCTTGTGATTTTATTTCTTTGGTTTATTTACTCGATAACTGCATTTCCCTAAAACAATTTTGTTTTAATGGGTTCTAAAAAATATATTTGATGACTTATCATTAAGTCATTTTTTTTATGTCTAATATTTCGTACAAACATTTCACCATTGGAGTAGAGGAGGAGTACATGGTTATTGATCCCCATACTCGTGAATTGAAAAGCCATGAACAAAAAATAGTTCAGGAAGGTCAAAAGATATTTAACGATAAGGTGAAAGCGGAAATGCACCAGGCCGTAGTAGAAGTTGGAACTGACATTTGCAAGGATGTAGAAGAGGCGTATTTGGATATATCCAATCTGCGAAAAACGCTAAGTGGTATTGCCGAAGATATGGGTTTTTGGTTGGGCTCAAGTGGAACACATCCCTTTAGTCATTGGCAAAAGCAGTTGATTACCGAGCATGTCCGTTACAATGAAATCGTGAATGAATTCCAGGATGCAGCCAGAAGTAATTTGATTTTCGGTTTGCATGTTCATGTAGGGATGCCCTCTCGTGAAATGGCTATTCATATTGCAAATTCTGCGAGATATTTCCTTCCTCATGTATTTGCCCTTAGTACGAATTCTCCTTTTTGGGAAGGACGATTAACAGGGTATAAATCATATCGTACAAAAGTTTTCGAGAAGTTCCCGCGTACAGGCATTCCCGATATCTTTACCAGTATTGAGGATTATGATAATTATGTAAAGATGTTAATCAAAACAAATTGTATAGATAACGCTAAGAAGATCTGGTGGGATTTAAGAGTGCATCCCGTTTTCAATACTGTAGAATTCAGGATTTGTGACATTCCTTTATTAGTGGAAGAAACGATTGCCATAACCGGTATTTTTCAGGCAATCTGTGCAAAGCTTTATACGCTTCGTCTGCAAAATTTGAATTTTATCATGTACAGCCGTGCATTGATTAATGAAAATAAATTCAGGGCAAGTCGTTATGGATTAGATGGCAAAATGATTGATTTTGGAAAAGAGGAGGAAGTCAATACCAAGGAGCTTTTACTGGAGCTGCTTGATTTTGTGGGGGATGTAATGCCGCATTTAGGAAGCCAGCATCTTATCAGGAATGTAGAACATTTGATACAGCAAGGAACTGGTGCTGATCGTCAATTGAAATGTTTTGACGAAACCAATAGTTTAGAAAAAGTGGTAGATTATGTCCATAATAGTTTTTTAGAAGGGATTTAGTTTGGGTAAAAAAGGAGAAAGCCCTATATTTGCCCTCCAAATATTTAATGGCTGCGTAGCTCAACTGAATAGAGCATCTGACTACGGATCAGAAGGTTTTAGGTTTGAATCCTAACGCGGTCACAACTTCAAAAGCAGTTACAATTTTGTAGCTGCTTTTTTTATTCAAAAACATCAAACTGTATTTCGCTAAAAATTGAGGGATATATTATTTATTTCAACTTCTTATTTGGGAATTTCTTCTTGAAACCAAATCAAATATTCATTAATTTGCGACACTAAATAATAAGGCAGACTTAACAAAAAGAAAGTTTTATTTTGAGGTGTTTTTACTTCAGTAATGTTTACATCGCCTGCATAAAATCTTATTGCCATATTGTGTGGCGCTGCTTCCATAAATAAATGCAATGATTTTAGTGTTCCTGTTTTTCCGGACTTGGTTTCTATAGGAATTATTTTCCCTTCAAATGAAATTAAGAAATCTACTTCTGCGGTTGATTCTTTTTTTTCTTTAACCCAAAAAAATAATTCACTCAGGGCGTTGTATTGATTGGCTAAAAGTTCTTGACCGGTTAAGTGTTCAATCATTGTACCCTGATAAATCTTGCTTAAATCAGCTGAGCCCAAAATTTCTTTCTGAATACCAACAAAATGGTTCAACATTCCGGTATCAAGAATTTGCAATCGCGGAGATTTTTTTAAATCAGGCAGAAATGGAAGTGTAGTAGAAGTATTAGGATAGACTAAATGAAGTAATAAAACTTTCTC